>JAHFRX010000019.1 GCA_023266075.1 Legionellaceae bacterium
CTTGGCATGTCTTGCACAGTTCGAGATATTTTCACCTCTCGAACTATCGCGCAGTTGAGTCATGTGGTGAGTTAGAAAAAGCGTACAAAAGCAGAAGATACTCCTGATTTTGTACCGTTTGAAGTTTTTCACACTGAAATAAACACACATCCAGTGTTTATCTTTCCACCAGGGGAGGGTGGCGCACAAGCGTATTACAATAACTTAGTTGGGGAGCTTCTATCTGAGCGACTCGTATTATTTAATAATTATTTTCTACAGCCGGGTAGTCATCTATACGATAGTTATGAGTTTTTAGCTACAATATACAAATCGCATCTTCAAAGTATTCAGGAAAAAGGACCCTATGTTTTAGTTGGCTGGAGTTCTGGAGGTATTCTTGCATTGGAAGTTGCGCGCCAGCTTCAGTTGGAAGGGCATCACGTTTCTAGATTGGTGTTGATTGATTCTTGTTTAAATTATAAAAAAGCAGTGATGCATGGGATGAAGAAAGAGGAGATTGTCGTGGGTATGGGGGCGTTGACGTATCAGTATATGCCAAATCGTTTCACTTTGATGAATACAGAGGTTATTCTGATAAAATGTACCCAGGTCGAGCTAGACGTGCGAGCTACGGATTATTATCAACATACACATGATAATCACCTTTCTGATTACCTTACAAATGAAATTAAGGTTATTCCTGTTGATGCAACGCATTCTAATTGGGTTAAAAATAAAGACGTTATACAAAAAATAGCGTCTTGTGTGACTGGGCAAGTGCAAGAAGTATTTGTAGATGATGTAAGCAAGGAGGAGTATGCATGAATAATGACGCAATACAACGGGTTATTATTGTCGGTGGTGGTAGTGCTGGATGGATGGCCGCAACGTACTTATATCAATCCTTAAATGGATTAGTGGATATTACGGTGATTGAATCACCTCATATTGAACGTATTGGTGTTGGAGAGGCCACTGTCACAACCATTAAAACGGAATTTTTTGATCGTCTTGGTTTGTCAGAATCACAATGGATGCCTTATTGTAAGGGCTCCTATAAAATGGGAATTCGATATGCCAATTGGCGTAAATCATCTACTGCAGGCGGTGATTATTTTTATCATATTTTTGGTGAGATTCCTTATATTGATGAAGTACCGCTGACGCATGTTTGGATTAAGAAACGCTTGGAGGAAAACTATCCTATACCGATGGCATATGCGTGTTATCCAAGTATTGCAGCGATTGATGCAAAAAAATCCCCAAAGCATTTTAATGATGTACAAGCACATTACTATGCCTATCACTTTGATGCGGCATTGCTTGCAAAATTCTTATCAAAGTGGTCTGAAAAAAAAGAGATAAAGCACATTAAAGATAATTTAACGCATGCAGAATTAGATGCCAATGGAAATATTACGTGTGTTGTTGGTGATGGCGGTCAAAAATATGCGGCAGATCTTTTTATCGATTGTTCTGGATTTGCTGGTTTTCTCATTGAGAAGATGCTAAAAGAACCCATTGTATCTTTTGAAGAAAGTTTGTTAACGGATAGGGCAATTGCAATTAATTTTCCTGAGCGTCCGGAGGTTGATGGAATCCGTCCTTATACCACGGCCACTGCAATGAGTGCCGGATGGATGTGGGAAATCCCGCATTATGATACATCAGGAAATGGTTATGTTTACTCTAGTCAGTTTATCAGTGATATAAAAGCCGAAGATGAGGTGCGGTCTTTTTTTGGAGAGAAAGCAAAACATGCCGATGTCCGATGTATTAAGTTTCAATCTCGACGACGGCAATCTGCTTGGGTAAAAAATTGTGTCAGCATTGGATTGAGTAGTAACTTTTTAGAGCCGCTAGAATCGACAGGGTTATATTTTGTTTATGCAGCGTTATATCAGTTGATTCGTAATTTTCCTAAGAAAAATATTGACCCTGTATTGCGAGATAAATTTAATCAAAAAATCAGATACATGGTAGATGAAATGAAAGATTTCATCATTATGCATTTTAAAACCAGTCAACGAGATGATACAGCGTTTTGGTTAGCCAATAAATATGAAACCGTTGTTCCAGATTCATTGAAATTATTGTTAGATAGATATCGGTCAGGGCTTCCTATTAAGACAACACATCAGTCTGATATGAAGTTATATGCTTCTTTTGGTGTTCAATTTGATAATTTTTGGACAAATACGAACTATCAGTCTATTTTATGTGGTGTGGGATGGTTACCAGAAACGTCACTACCACTACTCCATTATCGCCCAGATATTATGGAAAAAGGAGAAGCGTTGTTTCAGCAATATCAGCATGAATCAAAAAAATTAGTGGCATCGTTGCCTTCTCAGTATGATTATTTGACAAAAATTTATGCTGAGCAATTTCAATCTTATGAGACAACAGCAGATGTATTATAAAAAATTAAAAGCACTGGTAGATCATCATAAATTGGTTATCTACACACTATTAGCAAATCCAAGGACGCGCTCAACTGCTTTTTATCATGCAATGAAGTCGATGCCAGATATTGATGGTGGCATTAATGAACCGTTTAGCACGCATGATAGAGGTGGTGTGCATTACGATTTTAATCGTGCTGAAGAGGTCAGAAAAATACGGACATTTGAGGATGTGTGCAAAAATATTTACAGTGTCGTTGAAGAAATATTGAAAACAAAACAAGTGGCTCGTGTTTGGTTGCACGATCATTTTTATGAGATTTTAAATGATGAAATGCATCACTTATTAACATTATCACGTAATGTCATTGTGTGTATTCGTGATCCTCGGTTGCAATTTTTATCTTTTTTGATTCGTGTTTCTAATGACAAATTAGCGACATATCGACAAAGTGATTTGACGCGAGAAGAGGTCATTCGCTTATTTTATAAAAAAGAAGAAGGTGTTTCACCTGAAGCGCTTTTGGCATTTGTAGACAATGAAAAAATGCTGATTTCTAAAACGCAGTTGATGCGTACGATTAATGCAGAAGATCAGTCTGTTGAATTAGCGACGGCTTTAATGTTAAGTATGGAGACTGTTTTAGAGTACGTTCAAAAAGAAATGGATATTATGGTTAAAAACACGCAATTTTACCTGGATCTCTTTAAACGTTATCAAGAAAAATCAGCCTTAAACTATGCTATCGTAGATGCAGAAAGGCTCGTGGATGAAACAAAATCTCAGTCAGTGTTGCAAGCTGCAACGGCTCAACTTGACGATCTCATGTTTTCTGAAAATATGATCAATAATTGGTCCCAAGAAGATAAAGTCTCAATGTGTTGGATTCTTGAAAACACACAGACACCACTTGATAATGCTTGGAATGGGCCCGCCAGAACCAGTACACAATTTACAACGCAGCACGATGTTTCTGGTTGTTTGCCTTTGGCGGTAGAGCAGTTCCCGCAAGCAATACAGGGTGTATTACGCGACGCGTTGCAGTTATATCACGATTGTTTGACGATGTCAGAATAGCTTGCGCGGCATAATAACTTCCTATGCTTTAGCTAACACAGTCAGCGTTGAGTTGAAATAATTTTAGCTTTGAGTGTTCCGGTGAGGGTGGCCATTCAGGTGCTGGGCCATCAATAGCGTTTAATGGTGTTAAACAGTGTTCTAATTTGCCATCAGTATATCCACCACGTGTGTTGTGAATCGTGTTCTTCAGCATGTATTCGTAGTCTACGAGATAATCGATATGTTTTTTTTGAATATACGCTAACAATCGGTTTTGTTGAATGTAAGATAAAACTTCATCATTGACGAGTCCATCGAGATTGACGATAGGTAATTCTGAGAAATAGCTGATGATACCTGCATTCCAAGCTGCAAATTTGGTATCAACTTTCATTTCTTTTAGTGATAGACCGGCATACATCATACCCGCTTGGTGGAGCCATGGCCTGACGAGTAATGCTTTAAAAGCAATCTGGAGATAGGTCGTGAGTACTATCATTGTCACAATAGCACTGATGTTTTTGATGAGTGGGATACGGCAAAGGAGCGACCCGAAGCCTGCGAAAACGATGCAAAGTGGCGTAATGTAGTTTGCCGCATACCAGATTTGTAGAGCGGCGCAATTGTAGCGATAAACAAAGGTATACCCAATAATAGTGATACATGCCGCAAGTATTGTGACGTAGGCGTGGTGGTTTTTCTTGATATTTTGACGTCCCCAAAAGAGTCCCATTAAAACAGTGAGTAACAGCAATGTATAGAATCGGCGAGAAGGATTGAGATCTCCCTCATGAGGGATAACAATTGATTTTAGAAATTGCCAAGGAATGTGAATGTCATGTCCGCGTAGTGATGACCAGTAAAATTTTGTTTCTGCACTGGCTTGCGTGATGTGACCTGATGTGTGGTAAGTATGTAACCAAAGAACACAGAGACCAAGCACCGCACCGCAGAGCAGTGAAAAACTACGTTTGATTTCTTGGTACTGCCATGATTTAAACGAAAGTAGGCACATTATAAATAATAAACCAGGAAAAAGGCCAAAATCTGATCGTGAAAGTGACCCCAAAAGGCCAATCAATATTAAGATAAATTGCTCTTTTTCAGTACATTTTTGATATGATAAAAATCGATAAAGACCAAATGCTGAGAAAAAGATGACGAGCCAAGATTCCATCATCATATTACTTTGTATCAGTACAGAAATCGTGACAAACGGAATAATGCTCCATAAACTGCTTTGAAGACCAAATAATAAGCGCGTTGATTGCATGGAAAAATAAGCGGCGAGTGCAATGCATGTTGTAGCACTGAAGCCAATGATTAAATATAACGCTGACCAAGATAAAGTAGGTGATAGTGTATATATAAAAACCAAAAAATATGCATACAACAGATGAAAGCCTGTGGTAGAGGCTTGACCATCAAAATGCCAACCGCCCTCATGAATATGATGTTTCGCGAGTTGGATGTAGTAAAAGGCATCATCTGGGACGACGCTAACACGTACTGCATCTGAGGTGAAATAAAAGTATAACACGCGAGTGAGCATCATCAACCAAAGGAGAGAACTCATAATGAGTGAGAGATATGGGGTGAAATTATAATTTTTGAGCAATGCTTTCATGGTTGATCTCAACATAAAGAGCTTGAAGTTTAATTTGTGAATATAGGAAAAGCAAACACCATACGTCGTGCTTGCTTTTAAACGCACTTGAGTGCACGATGTAATCATTACTTTAAGGAGACTCGTATGCGTCTTAGCTTTCAAAAATATCGTGTTTATTTTGTCATTGTCGTGTTGCTTTTTTCTACCTGTTTGCACGCGGCGTCTTCTCGTAAAAATTTACGTGGCGCTCGATATTGTGAAGTCTTATTGTCAAATGGGCTGTTAACTGTTGATGTGTATAATACGTTAGGACTAAATCACTGCCCAGAGAAACTTTGGCGCACTGTCTCTAAAAAGCAGATTAAAAAAGAGAATGATGCGGACTTTGTGGCGCTCAATGGCCCGCGATATTTTATGATGGATGCTATTAAAAACGCTTCTCTTGTGAGTAAGAAAGTGAAATTTTTTAATGGAATTTCTATGCGGTTAGCGGGTGTTTTACATATCAAGATGTTAGAATTGATAAATACCCGCGCTTATCAACGGCATGAAGTTGAGCGTCATACAACTTGGGTGTATGCAGCGCATAAACCTATTTATGAGCTTATCGATGATAAGGGACGTGCATATGTTTTACAGTCCTACAGTGTTCAATATTCTCCTCAAACGGTAAAAAGTCTTGCGACACTCGATCGTCGTTTAAAATTACCTCGTGGCTGGCATTTTAGAACGGGTTTACTGAAAAAAACGAGTGAAGTGGTTGCCGTTGATAACAAAGCTATCGTGATTCAAGATGCGTATAGAAATACGTATCAGCTTGCTGCTAGAGATTTGCTTGAGTAGATCAGGATTGTTTATCAATTGAGTAAGAGTTGTCGAATGATGTTTAATGAATGCTCAATAGATTGAATAGACATGGGTGCGATAAAAATAGAGTCGTCTCCAGCGATAGTGCCAAGAATGTCGAGTTTGTCTTTATGGTAATCTAAGACTCTGGCCACGAGCTGTGCGGCACCGGGGCTTGTATTGACGACGATAGTGGTTTCGTTGGCGATAATATTAATGATTAAACTTGACAGTTGACTTGAGGTCGTCGGGGGTGCTGGTTCTCTTGCCAGACGGTAGACGATTTGGCCTAGTTCGTTTTTGGATTTCATGGCATTTAATTTACGAATCAATCGTGAGATTTTGGATTGATTCACCTGGTGTCCTTTCGCTTGTAGTTCTGCGCATATTTCTTCTTGTTTTGTGATAGCGCCTTCGCGTAATAGCTCGCGAAGGTCTTGTAGTAATTGTTGCTGTATTGCGTTTTTTGTTGTCATTAGCGTTTTAAATTCAGATATTTATTCATATTTATATAATATAAATTCATAAAAATCATCAAAAATCGAATATATTTTCATTTTATGCTATTGCCATCCTGCGATTTATAATTTATTATGCATTTTAAATGATTATTTAGTCATATTTATATCAATAACTGGATATTTATTCATGAAGGCGAAATGTAAGGTGATTATCGCAGGTGTACAAGGTTACACTGGAAATGCATTGATGCATCTTGTCGACACACATCCGTATTTAGAGTTTTCGGGTGTTCATAGTCGATTGAGTGACGTCGAGTTGTATCAAGAGATGCCATCGCTACAAGCAAAAGGTATCCCAGTTTATCATGTAGATGCGCTGATTGAGATAGCCTCAAAAATCGATGTGATTTTTTTAGCAACACCCGTTGACGTGTCCATGACATTAGTTTTAGCGTTGAAAGACACGGGGGTGATGCTCGTTGATTTGAGTGGTGCATTTAGACTTCCAGAAGATATGTTTAACGCGTTCTATGGAATGTCACATACGGCGCCACATTTTTTTCAAGAAGCGACGTATGGTTTATCGCCCTGGATGAATATCAGTGCTCACCGTGTCGTTGCAAATCCAGGTTGTTATGCGACATGTGCTTTGATGGCGTTATTACCGCTGATTCAACATCATCTTCTCGATAAAAATAGCATCATCATTGATGCAAAGTCAGGTGTATCTGGTGCCGGAAAAGGCGTTAATTCGGCACTAATGTTTTGTGAGATGGCCAATAATTTTTATCCTTATAAAATTGGAAAACATCAACATCTGCCAGAAATTCAACAGATGTTGATGAGCATCGGTGGGTATGCACCGAAGATTCGACTGACGACCTCGATGTTGCCTCTTGTCAGAGGGATGTCGATGAGTATCTATGCTAAATCGTCCTCGAATTTGCCAGATAAAGAAATTTCACAGGCCGTGTTTGACGCCTATCAAGCCGCTTATAGCGATTATCTACTCGTAAAATATCATGAACTTGGTTCGCCAAATGATCACGACTTTTTAGCGCTGAATAAGGTCATCCATACACCTTATTGTCATATTGCTTATCATATTCAAGAGGATGACATCACGCTGTATACGTCAATTGATAATTTGCTAAAAGGGGCTGCGAGTCAGGCCATTGAAAATGTAAATTGTGCTTTTAAATGGCCGCTTCATACCGGTTTATTGGAGGAGATTTTATGATATTAGGTCCGGGTATTTTTAGAACAAAACTACCACTTGGGTTTAAAGCCGGAGGGATCAATTGCGGTGTCAGAATGTATCGACCTGATTTGGGCGTGATTATTTCAGAACTCCCCGCTGTTACAGCAGGTGTTTTTACCATGAATCAATGTAAAGCGGCTCCAGTGACATATTGTCAATCACTTTTACCCTCATCATCTATCAAAGCCATTATTACGAATAGTGGTGAAGCAAATGCGGCGACCGGTGAGCAAGGTAAGATTGATAATCAGTGCATGGCAGAGGTCGTAGCACAGACGCTAAATTGCTCCGTGAATCAAGTATTAACAGCATCGACAGGTGTGATTGGAAAAGCGTTGTCTCTTCAGAAAATTACAGCTGCAATTCCAGCGTTAGTTCAAAAAACAACAGCGATTGCCGAAAATTTTGCGACGGCTATTTTGACCACCGATTTGGTGCCAAAAACAGTCTATAAAGATATTGAGCTTTCCGAAGGAAATATACGAATCACAGGGATTTGTAAAGGCTCTGGAATGATTCATCCTAATATGGCAACGATGTTAGGTTATTTACTTACTGATGCTGTTTTATCGACCACAGAAGCTCAAAGTTATCTAAAAACCGTGTGTGATAAGACGTTTAATATGATCAGTGTAGATGGTGAGACTTCAACGAATGACACCGTATTTCTTATGGCGAATGGTATCAGCCAAGTCAAATTAGCAAATGCTGAAGATGAAGTGATTTTTTATCAATCGATGCTTGAGGTCGCAATGACCTTGGCGAAAAGTATCGCACGTGATGGTGAGGGTGCGACAAAGCTCTTGGAAGTCATCGTGACCGGCGCAAAAGATGAGAAACAGGCGCAGTGTATTGCCAAATCAATCATTGTAAGTCCTCTTGTGAAGACAGCCATCTATGGAGAATCTCCAAATTGGGGGCGAATTATTGCGCGAATTGGAAACGAAGATGTTTCTGAAGATATGTTGGCATCTTGTGTTATTTCGGTGCAAGAGATCATTTTATTTAAAGATGGAAAACCACAAGATGACGCACATGATTTAAAAAAACAACTGTCCTCTGATCAGGTGACAATTCAAGTAGATTTTAATGCGGGTCAAGGGAACGCCAAGGCTTTTGGATGCGATTTGACTGAAAAGTATGTCAAGATTAATGCGGAGTATGTGTCATGAACTCACAACAACGTGTTTTAGTGAAAGTGGGTGGCTCAATTTTGCATGAAGATGGTTTGGTGACATCATTATGCCATGAATTAAAAGATATTGTTCTTTCTGGTTATCAAGTCGTGTTGGTGCATGGTGGGAGTAAAGCGATCCATGAGGCATTACATCTTTATGGTGTCACCTCGACATTTCTGGATGGATTGCGTGTCACAACAGCCGCTGCCATGAAAGTGATTGAAATGGTGTTATGTGGACAAATAAATCAACTTTTGGTGAGGAAGCTCAATAGTTTAGGTGTGAATGCGATAGGACTATCTGGTGCGCATAATCACTTATTTCATTGTGAACCGTATAGTAGTGAGCATGGGTTTGTGGGAGAAATAAAATCATTAAATACGACCTACCTTGAACATTTATCTCAGTTTCAAGGGTCTCTCATACCGGTGATTGCAACGATTGGTGTGGATGACGCAGGACAAGCGTACAATATCAATGCCGATTTAGCAGCGTCTCGTCTTGCACATGCGTTAAAGGTTAAAAAACTCATTTATATGACTGATCAAGAAGGCATTTATAACAAAGAGGGTCATGTACATCATCAATTATCTAAAAGTGAGTTGTCGATGCTTATAGATGAAAAAATAGTCACAAACGGAATGTTGGTGAAAGCAAAGTCTATTTTATTTGCACTTGAAAGAAATTTTAAAGAAGTCATGGTATTGAGTGGTCAGAAAAAAAATAGTCTGATAGAGGCCGTCTTATATCAAAAGAACGGTGGAACAGTCTGTGTCAATGAGATTTAGGAGACAGTGATGAAGCAGCATATTCAAAAAATTGTGTTAGCGTATTCTGGTGGATTAGATACTTCTGTCATGATCCCATGGCTTAAAGAGCATTATCAAAATGTTGAAATTATCGCGGTCATTTGTGATTTAGGTCAACAAGAAGATGTCATTGCAATACAACAAAAAGCAATCAAGAGTGGTGCTTTAAAAGCGTTTATTTTTGATGTGAAAGAGATTTTTGTAAAAGAGTATTTGTGGCCTCTTTTAAAATCGGGTGCGTTATATGAGGACCAGTATATTTTAGGAACAATTTCCAGGCCCTTGATTGCACAAAAATTAGTTGAAGTAGCTTTAGAAGAAGGGGCCCAGGCGGTTGCACATGGTGCGACGGGTAAGGGTAATGATCAAGTACGATTTGAGTATACCATCAATGCATTAGCGCCTTATCTTAAAGTGATCGCACCTTGGCGAATGTGGGAGATTAAATCTCGACAGGAAGCGATTGCTTATGCAGAAAAACATCATATCGAACTTTCTGTTACACCAAAATCACCGTATTCGAGAGATCAAAATTTATGGTATATCTCGCACGAGGGTGGTGTTTTGGAAGACCCCGCCGTAGGACAACCCGATGATTTGTTGTTGATGACGAGTCCTTTGGAAGAGACGCCGAATACGCCTGAGATCATCACGATTGCATTTCAACAAGGTTTGCCTGTGTCTTTGAATGGGGTTCAATTAGATCCGGTGTTGCTTCTAAATACGCTGAATCAACTCGCAGGTCGACATGGCATTGGTGTTGCAGATCTCATTGAAAATCGACTTGTAGGGATGAAAATTCGAGGCGTATATGAAGCGCCGGGTGCTTTTACGCTGTATAAAGCACACCAAATGCTTGAGAGCTTGTGTCTTGATAAAGCAACATTACATCTTAAACAATCGTTGAAGTCCACGTATGCCACTTTGGTGTATGAGGGCCGATGGTTTTCTCAAACAAGATTGGCGTTAGATGCGTTTATTGATGTGACGCAGCAACATCTCACGGGTGAGGTGACGCTAAAACTTTTTAAAGGAAATCTGATTGCTCATGGCATGTCGTCACCTTTTAGTCTGCATCATCCTGCATTTGCAACGTTTGAAGAAGATCTGGTGTATGACCAAAAAGACGCAGAAGGTTTTATCAATCTATTTTCATTGTCTGCAAAAGTGTATGGCATGGTGCATGGAGGGAAAATATATGAGCAAGAGTAGAAGTGGACGATTTAAACAACCGCTGCATCCTTTAGCAGAAAAATTTAATGCATCGTTATCTTTTGATAAAGCGCTTTTTGCTTATGATATTAAAGGTAGCCAAGCGCACGCGATCATGCTGGGTGAGCAAGGACTAATCACAACAGATGAAGCAGAAGAAATTAACCAAGCACTCGCCAGTATTCAGCAAGAGATTGAAGCAGGCAGCGTTGTTTTTGATGATCATTGTGAAGATATTCATATGTTTATCGAGCAATTATTGATTCAAAAAATAGGTGATGCCGGTAAAAAGCTGCACACAGGACGTAGTCGAAATGATCAAGTGGCTTTAGATCTCAGATTGTATACGAAAGACGCTTCGTTGAAATTGATTGGGCATCTTCAGTATTTAATAACGGTTCTGAAAAAACTTTCACTGAAACACGCGGCGGATAGCATGCCAGGGTATACGCATTTGCAACAAGCGCAACCTATTTTACTGGGGAAATATTTTGAAGCGTATCAACATATGTTTGAGCGAGATATTGCACGATTTCAAGAAATGACGGTGCGTCTTAATGTTTCTCCTTTAGGTAGTGGCGCGTTGGCTGGGAGCCTTTTGCCTCTGAATAGATCGCGAGTAGCAGCGCTGCTTGGCTTTCATGGTGTGATTGAAAATACCTTGGATGCTGTCAGTGACAGAGATTTTGTGATGGAGTGTTGCAGTCACGCGTCGATAACGATGGTTCATCTCTCAAGGCTTTGTGAAGATCTCATTTTATGGGCTACATCTGAGTTTAATTTTGTCACGTTAGATGATGCTTTTTCAACGGGTTCGTCATTGATGCCGCAGAAGAAAAATCCAGATATTTTAGAGTTGATACGAGGAAAGTGTGGGCGAGTATTTGGTCATTTGATGGGTGTTTTGACCATTATGAAGGGTTTGCCTTTAGCGTACAACAAGGACATGCAAGAAGATAAAGAGGGCTTGTTTGATACGGTCAATACATTGAGTGCGTGTTTGGAAATTACAGCCCCTTTTCTAGAAAGCCTGACATTCAACACGGCACATATGGCTGAAAAAGTAGCGAGTGGATATTTGGATGCAACAGCACTGGTGGAGCAGTTGGTCATGAAAGGTATGCCTTTTAGAGACGCACATTATCAAGTGGGCGCCTGGGTGTCTGAAGCGTTAAGCAGCGGTTCTTCTTTGAAAATATTATTAGAGGCGGTGAATAATGGCTTTTCTACTCCTGTCTGATGGCACAATTTTCCATGGCATATCTGTGGGTGCGGATACATTTGCTGTAGGTGAAATGGTTTTTAATACGTCTCATTTGGGTTATCAAGAGATTTTGACCGATCCATCGTATGACCAACAAGTGATTAATTTCACCTCTCCTCACGTGGGTAATATTGGGATAAATCAGCACAATTTTGAATCTAGCCATATCCATGCTGCCGGTGCAATTTTTCGCTCATTTTCGGAAGAGTATTTTCATTGGCAAGCGCATAGCTCTTTAAGTGATTTGCTGAAATCACAAGGTGTGCCGGCACTATCCGAGATAGACACACGGGCATTGACGTTACATTTAAGAGAAAATGGTTGTCAGCTGGGATGTGTTGTTGGAAATAATTTATCGCTTGATGCAGCACTTGACGCAATTTCAGTGAGACAAAATGAGGCTTCTCGTGTTTCAACACAAGCCGCTTATCTTTATAAGAAGGACGGTGATGCGCACTTAGTTGTTGTTGATTGTGGTCTTAAAGCAGGTATTTTAAGTGCTTTAGCGCGCTTTCCTGTAAAAATTACCGTCGTACCTCAGTCGGTAACATTTCAAACGTTGATGGCGCTTAAGCCTGATGGTGTGTTGTTGTCTAATGGTCCTGGCGATCCAAGGCATTGTGAATCACTGATAATTGTGACGCAACATTTGCTGCAGTCAGATATTCCCGTATTTGGTATTTGTTTGGGACATCAAATTTTAGCATTGAGTGCTGGAGCACACATTAAAAAAATGAAATTCGGGCACCATGGCGCTAATCATCCAATTCAGTGTTTAGAAACGGGCAGTGTTTTTATTAGCAGTCAAAATCATAATTATGTGGTTGATGAATCGCATCTCCCAGATTGTTTTAAAATAACGCATGTTTCTTTGTTTGATGGCACGATTGCAGGATTGGAACATCGTACGCTAGCTGCTTTTTCTTTTCAAGGTCATCCTGAAGCAAATCCTGGACCAAGAGAATTAAGTTACTTGTTTCAAAAATTTATCGAGAAGGTGCATCATGCCTAAATATACGCATATCAAAAGTATTTTGGTGATTGGTTCTGGTCCGATACAAATCGGTCAGGCCTGTGAGTTTGATTATTCTGGAACACAAGCACTGAAAGCGTTGCGCGAAGAAGGCTATCGGGTTATTTTGGTCAACTCAAATCCTGCAACCATTATGACCGATACAGCACTTGCGGATGCAACGTATATTGAGCCGATTACGCCCTCTTGTGTGGCAAAGATTATTGAAAAAGAACGCCCCGATGCATTGATTGCAACACTGGGTGGTCAGACATCATTAAATTGTGCGCTATCTTTACATGACATGGGCGTGTTAGATCATTATGGGGTGACTCTTTTAGGGGCATCCGTTGAAGCAATTCATCTTTCGGAGGATAGGCAATTATTTCATCAAAAAATGCAGGAGATTGGTTTAGATGTGCCTAAAAGTTTGGTGGTGCAACATCAGGATGCTGCTCTTGACGCTATCGATGCTTTAGGTCTTCCAATCATTGCGCGATCTTCTTTTACATTGGGTGGTTTTGGTAGTGCCGTGCTTAAAACGCGTGATGAGGCGAATTCTTTTTTTGAGCACGCATTTTCTATTTCTCCTCCGCCAATGTT
>JAHFRX010000020.1 GCA_023266075.1 Legionellaceae bacterium
CCATGGTGTTGCTAATTCAAGGATGTGTTGCTCCGCTGTTTAATCCATTGGCCTGTTAATGTAAATAACTGAGATAAATCCTCAAAAGAATCTCGTTGATGGTTGTAAGCGAGATGAAGCAATGCATCACGTACGGTATTGAAATCTAATTTTTGACTTGTTTTTGATAAAAATGAAAGCCAAGCTTCACCCTCGAGTGATGCAACCTCAGATCTCGGATAAAATAAGAGCGCCACCTGTCTAAGCAACAATGAGATTTTTGCAGCGGTTTGATGCGTTTCTTCTCCACATTGATGCGCTGATTGAATGGCTGAGAGTTGTTGTAGTGCAGCTTTTTTGAATTGTTTTGCTTTTCTGCCATAGAGACGTATACATAGACACAAGATGATGATGGAAAAAAGGCATAACAAGAAAATAATACCTGGTGCGGGTGGCCACCCAAGACGAATGGGGGGAGGCATGTGAATATCATGCAATGCCTTGAGTGCTTCAACCATGATTCCTCCCTGGAAAGGTTTGATGGACCAATAGTGGGAGATCAGCGGATGTCAGTACTTGTATATAAGGTGTTGCAAGGCGATGAAAGGTATCTTTTATTTTATGTTGCTGCAAGAGGCAGGCGTCATTGTAAGCGCGGGATAGTTTTTTATTTTGTGTGTTGATATGTAGCGTGGTTTGGCCATCGGTCATGGGATATATGCCCGGAATAGGTGCCGCAGCCTCTAGTGGATCGGTAATATGATAGGCTAAGAATTCGTTATGTTGACGTAGACGACTTAATTGCTGGATTGCTGATGGGTTAAGCGTATAAAAATCACTGATCAATACAATTAGGCTACCTGGCTTAACAACATGTCTTAAGCGAACAAAGGTATCTACCATTGTTTCTTTTTTATCTTTTTGGCGTTGTTGTTGATAGTCGTTTGTGTATCGAGAGAGTAAGGCGAGTAAGGGTAGCACGCCTGCTTCACGACTTTTGGGTATAATTTCATGATGTGAGTCATCGGCGTAGACCAGTGCGCCAACTTTATCACCAGCAGTATTCGCATGCCATGCAATCAAAGCCGCCAGTTGTGCGGCGACATAAGATTTAAAAGCAGTTCTTGTCCCAAAGTACATGGAGGGGTTGAAGTCAACCATGAGCACAACGGGCCTCTCTCGTTCTTCCTCATAGCGTTTGATATGTGGTTTTCCTGTTTTAGCCGTGACGCGCCATTCCATGTGTCGGATCTCATCACCCGCTTGGTAATGTCTCACTTCGGCAAAATCCATGCCTCGCCCTTTTCTTGACGATCGGTAAACACCGGGTTGTGTTGCCGCACTTTTTGCTCGGTGTTTTTTGGTGCGTGTGTAGCGTTTTAATGCAATCAACTCAGATAGCGTCAAGCAAAGGCCTGCCATTGGTGCAAAAGTCTTCTTTTGGAGTTTTTGGGGTATCAACGCTGAGAGGAGCCGATTTAACATAGACCACCTCGCACTACGGGATAGCGACCAGACGTAAGAGTTCATGAAGGAAACTATCCGTATCGATTCCTTCCGCCTCTGCCTCAAAAGACAGTAAGATACGATGTCGCAAGACATCGTGTGCGATGTGATGAATATCCTCCGGTGTGACATAGTCGCGCTGGTTCAGCCAAGCGAGTGCTTTAGCACAGCGATCGAGCGCAATCGTTGCACGGGGACTGGCACCGAAGCGCAGCCAACTAGCCAGCTGTTCACTGTAACGCGCCGGTTGGCGTGTCGCAATAACCAAGTCAATGATATATTGCGATAAGGCATCGCTGGTGTGAATCTCAAGTACTTCACGGCGTGCTGCAAAGAGGATATTTTGCGTTAAAATGTGTGTGACAGGCGCTTTTTGAAGGTGATTCGCCTCTTGAAGAGAGACCTGATAGGCCTCTTTTCGTGCGAGTGTTAGAATATCTTGTTCAACAGACGCGTCAGGATAACCAATGTTGACATACATCAAAAAGCGGTCTAATTGTGCTTCTGGCAGAGGATAGGTGCCTTCTTGCTCAATTGGATTTTGAGTTGCCATGACTAAGAATAAAGGGGGCAATGGATAGGTTTTACCACCAATAGTGACTTGACGCTCAGCCATTGCTTCGAGTAATGCGGATTGCACTTTAGCAGGGGCTCGGTTAATTTCATCGGCAAGCAGTATTTCGTGAAAAATAGGACCGGGTTGAAAGTTAAACGTGCCGTCTTCAGGATGGTACACATCCGTTCCCGTGAGGTCACCAGGGAGCAGATCGGGTGTGAATTGGATACGATGAAATTTTCCTTCGACGCCTTGTGCTAGCGCCTTGACCGCGCGGGTTTTGGCAAGTCCTGGTGCACCTTCCACCAACAAATGTCCATCAGCAAGTAGTGCTATCAATAGTCGAGAGACTAAGGTTGGCTGTCCTAAAACTTGCATCTGTAAATAGTCATTTAATTGTAATAAGTGTTGTCGTATGTTTTCCTTCGTAGACATCCTAAAACTCCATAACTAAAGGTTTATGCTAATTCTATTTTATCGGCTTGTAGTCCTTTTTTACCTTTTGTAATGACAAAAGAAACGCGTGCTCCATCTCGTAATGCACGAAAATCGCGTGATTTCACTGAAGTTCCATGAAAAAAAAGCTCTTGTTTTTCTGAAATAATAAAACCAAATCGTTTCTTCCTATCGTAAAATTTAATGGTTCCTTGTTGTTTAGATTGATTTGACGAAAATAAACGTCGCAATATTCGCGCGATAGATTTAAATATACTCATGTGTAATTTTTCCTAAAAATATTAGATGTTACTCTGCTGTAAAAATGCTCACAGTGATTCAGATGTGCATAATAAACACACGGAGATTTTAGCATGAGTTTGTAGGTTCAGTAAATAATACGCCGTTTACGCACTACATGAGTTTGTTCATCTGCAGTCCATTGAAAATTAAGATCGCGATATGATGAACTTATAAACATAAAAATCAAGGGCGAAAACTTAAATTTGTGCCCGCGTGCAGCATATCAAATGCTGTGCGTTCATCCTGATCCTTTAATTCAGTGTTTGCGCCGCGAGTAACCAATAAGTGAAAGACACCCGTAGTACCATCCTGAGCTTCAGCAGCAAACATCAAAGCGGTCTTTCCTGATAAAGGATGGACTTCATCCAGAGGAATACCATGATCAACTAAAAACAAAGCGGATCGTTCTAATCCTTTTTTAGCAGCGATCATCAAAGCATTTTCGCCCAAAGGCATCTTATAAGATAAATTTGCGCCACGCTCCAGCAAGACTTCCGCGCACGTTAACTGTTCGTTTGCAATCGCCCACATAAACTTATTATTAAGCACATCTTTCGAAAAATAAACAGAAGAAAGCAATTCACGTAATTCATCAGATGCTCCGCGGGTAAGAATGTCACTTAATTTATCTAAGTGTGGCATTGTAAATTTTAACATACGATGTCTCCTATTAGATGTTTCACGTTACCCACCTTTTGATATAATGAGCGTGGGTGAGGGTGTTTTTTGATCATCCTTCACAGCTTTTTGTGTAGCATTAATCCCTTCTTCTTTCATTTGCTGCAAGCGCTCTTTCAGAGGTTCTTGTTTCTCAGCCATGGTATTTGCTTGTACCGATTTTTCTTGACGTTGATAAACCCAACCTTCATTACTCATTTTTTGTTTATTGTAGAACACAATCAATTCATCCATTAATGCACTCATCGTATTGCCTTGTGTACGCCAACGCGTCGGTACTGCGGACATATCAATTTGTCCATCAGGGCAGTATTGCGCTCGATATTCATCTCGCTCCTCAGGGGAAATAGACATGATTTCACTTGCATCAGGTAATGAATTACATACCACTGCGGTAAAACACTGAACATCTGGTGCTTGTTTATCATAACCATTTTGAGTAAAAAAGTCATCAAGAAGATCTTGAATGAGTGCCGTCTTATCTGCTGTTTGTGTAATGAAAGCTCGAAATTTCTGTTCCATATCTCTTAATCGTTCAGAATAAATTGTGATTTTATCGTCATATTTTCCTACGCTTACAGAATCAACCAATTGAGCCAAATTCGTTTGATAAGCTGATAGTAACGTCGCTCTTGATTCCACTATCTTGGCATCGGGGAAACATACCATCATTTCACCCACATCCAACGTGCTTACAGCATTAATGAAATCTTCCGCAATATCACCTAGACCAGCGTTACGGTATGTGAGCTCTAGATACGTTTTGATCTCTGATTCTTTTGTTCCGAGCACAAGAAAAGCATCATCTGCCGAGAGTCTTCGAATAAAGAGAGGGGCATTGAACTCCTCTAAAACTTGCTCAGAAGAATCGTTAATCAAATCTAATACCGTTACCGCGTTCTCCACGGGCATCTGTGCTCTGTGCTCTATTTCATCAAACATCCTATGAGCGGTTGATGTTATTCGATCACCAACGGCAATGCCACCGGGAGATAATAAGTGACTTAATTTTTGCAAGCCATACGTAGCAAAGCAACAATCTGCATGTATTTTATCGAAAGTGACTCCATATTTTTTGCCTATCGCCACCATCTTATCAATAGCATCCATCGATAAATTATTTAACATAGTGCTATCACCATGATAGCCAGAAAACAATAACAAATCACACTGAGAGTCTTGATGTTGGCTAGCAAATAACTCAAATTTTTCGATGAAAGACATTTCCGTTTCGTGTGGAACAAGCAATGATTTCTCTGCCTGATAAGCAGCATACGTTATATCAGGTGAGTTAGGTAATACTGCTTCTAACCTCACCGCAAATGCTTCTGAAACTGCAAAAAAGCTTGGCATATCAATCTCCAGGCATCCTCATGCAATAATTTATTGCTTCTAGTAATTAGCATAGCACATAAATTAATCAATAATGTTGGGATATCATGAGTAGAATGCCCGTCTTTGTATGAGCAGCCATCTAGTCAAATAAGCATGAAAGGGTGTCGCTTTTAAGGTTTATCGTTCATTTCTTCTGATAGAGCTCATAAATGACTTGACCCGCGCGATGCTGCTTTAAACAGGACCATTGTTGATTGTCCAATGTGATAATCGTGGGTGCTTCAAGATACAGTAGTCCTCCTGGTTTTAACACACGATGGATGTCATTTTGTAGTGGTGACGTATACAAGGTCATGTGGGAAAAGGGTGGATCGTAGAAGATGATATCAAAAAAGTTATCGTTGATTTGTTTTAAGAAGCGTTGAATATCCGCTCTTATCACTTGTAATTGTGATGTCTCGAATAAAGTGATCTGTTTTTTTAAATACGTATAAATTTTAGGGTCGTTTTCAACGAGATAGACTGTTTGTGCGCCGCGCGAATAAGCCTCTAACCCTAAAGCGCCACTGCCTGCAAAAGCATCTAGGCAGATGCTTTCACGGATGTCATGCATGAGCCAATTAAAGAGTGTTTCACGAACCCGATCGGTCGTAGGTCTTAAGCCCGCGATATTTGGAAACGTGAGTTTTTTCCCGCGAAATCGTCCGCCAATAATTCGTACCTGCTGCTTCATGCATTGCCTACTTGGACATTTAGTAATTTATTGAGTTGAATGTGGCGCTTGAATGCCTGCTGAATATCTGAAGCGCTGACCGCTTCAATGTGCTCAATATATGTTTCTAAATAATCCGACGGCAATTTTAACAGAGTGATCTTTAATAAAATTTGAATCATATTTTCATTACTGCCAATCGACAATGGGAAGCTCCCAATTAAATATTGTTTTGCGTTTTTAAGTTCTTTTGCTGTGGGGCCCTTTTCAATAAAAGTATGGAGTGTCTGGCGAGTGAGTTTTTCGGTAACATCGGCTTGTGTTTTTTGTGTGGAGAAGCTGATGATGAAAGGTCCCTCTGCAAAAAGTGGTACAAACTGACTATAAATACCATAAGTGAGTCCTCTTTTTTCTCTAAGCTCTGTCGCTAATTGAGAAACAAGATTTCCACCACCTAAGATATAGTTGCCGACAAAGAGCGGGAAATAGTCTTTATTTTGAGCACTAATGCCCAGCTGACCTAGTCTCAGCACAGTTTGTGTTGTTGCTAACGGTACCTCAATATTTATTTCTTCTGATAACGTCTGTGGTGTGGGTAGTTCTTTAGCATGTCGTCCTTTAGGAAGGCTATTAGAGAGTTTTTCGGCGATGGCTTTTGCCATTGATGCATCGATGGCTCCGACAAGAATGATTACAGCATTTTGAGCGACAAAAAATTGTTGATGAAATTGTCGGATTTCTTTTGCTGAAAGCGCACTGACACTTGCTGTTGTGCCATCAATAGAATGCGCATAGGGATGCTGACCATATAGTGCTTGATAAAAAGTACGATCAGCAATGTTATCGCCTGACTCTTCATTTTGCTGAATGCGTAGTAGTTGCTGATTTTTCTTTTGTTTGATGGCCGACTCCGGAAAATCTGGCTTTCCTATAATGTCACTTAACGTAGCGGTAATTTGCGAGAGCGCATGCGCATTGTTTAAGGTACGAACATGTAGCGCGATATAATCACGTTCACTTTGTGTGGTAAATTGAGCCCCCACTTCAGAAAATTGATGGGCGATGGCGTCAGCAGGTTGATGTGCGTTACCTTGGTCGATGAGTTCAGTCATCAACGCACTGAGCCCAAAGTGATTTTTCTCATAAGCGGAGCCTGCATAAAAGGCGATACTGATATCGAGGATGGGAACTTCCATCGCTTGATAGAACACAACAGGTGTTCCTTGTTGTGTTGTGAAATGCGTGATAGGTAGTGCGCTCGCCTGCGTGAAAGTCAGCGTGCAAGCTATCAAGAGGGATAATAATATTTTCATGAAGCGAGGTCCTTTTGAGGATTTAAGTGCGCGTCAGTTTGATTGTCTTTTTGAAAATAAATTGATGCGGTTTGTTGAATCATCTGGGGCGTTATTTTTAGAATATTTTTTTCGTAGTCATCCATCACTTTCCAGGAAAGGCCAATCGATTCCACAATACCAAGCGCCATGGCCTGACTAAAAATAGAGTCCCGCTCAAACGTTTTTTGTGCGATGATCTGTGTTTTCACACGCTGTAATTCGTCGTTCGTAACAGGTTCTTTTTGGAGTTGCGTGATTTCCGTTTGAATAGCTGCCGTTAGTTGCGCTATCGTGCATTGCTGAGATGGAGAGGCATACAAGATGAACTGTGTATCGTAACGTGTATATAAGTTATATTGAACACCTGCCGCACTCGCGCATTGTTTTTTGCGGATTAAGTTGTGTTGAAAGCGGCTGCTTTCCCCGGCATCCAGTAAAGCGGCGATGATTTCAAGGGTGTAAGGGATGAGTGCGTTGTTTGTTGAGACACTTTTAACGGAGGGTACCGTATAGCCTCTCAGTAGTAGAGGGATCTGCGCGCGTGTACGCACCTCTACCGTTTTTTGCCCTAAGGCGGGTGGCTCGTGTTGTGGTTTATCGTCAGTTGATGCGCGTTTTGCTAAGGGTCCAAAATATTTTTCTGCATCCGCATGAATATCTTCTGCCGTTACATCGCCGATGACAATGAGTGTTGCATGGTTGGGGGCATAATGGCGCTTGTACCAGTGACGAACATCTTGGATATTCAGTGTCTTGAGATCATTCATCCAACCAATGACCGGTTGGTGATAAGGTGCGGTAAGATATGCAGCGGCTAAAAAGCGCTCAAAAGTTAACGCTTGTGGATTATCTTCGGTGCGCATACGTCGCTCTTCCTGAATGACTTTCATTTCTTTTGCAAATTCAGTTGAGTCAAGTGTTAGATGTTGCATGCGGTCGGCTTCAAGTTTTAAGACAAGCGAAATATTGGACGCGGAAATTTTTTCGAAATATGCGGTATAGTCAGCGCTGGTGAAAGCATTTTCCTGACCACCGATAGCGGCGATTGTTTTAGAAAAAACACCCATCGGATAAGTTGGCGTGCCTTTAAACATCAAGTGTTCTAAGACATGCGAAATGCCTGTTCTGCCCGACGGGTCATCTGCTGAGCCAATTTTATACCATAGCATGACGATGGCAATAGGCGCTCGTTTATCTTCCTTGACGAGTACCTTCAAGCCGTTATCCAGCACAAACTGTTGCGTTGTATTTGCAAAAACAGCAAGGCTTACACCCATATAAAATAAGAAAAGTATAAAGCGCATAGGCGACCTCAGAGAAAAAATGTTAGAATGAGCTTTTGTTGTTTACTCGCACAAATTACATCATGATGAAATGGCTCAAGCGAAAAACTGAAATAGTATCCTCTTCTTTACTGGATCATCCAACGCTGAATCCAGAAGTAACTGAGCAGCATGGATTTTTCACGCGACTCAAGCATAGTTTAAGCAAAACACGAACGCAAGTCGGTCGAGGTCTTCGACAGTTATTTATTGGTAAAACAACGATTGATAATGCATTATTAGAGGCACTAGAAACACAATTGTTGATGGCGGACTTTGGCGTAGAAACGACAGATTTATTATTACAGCAGTTAAAGGATGATGTATCAACGCAAGATTTATCAGAAGGGGATGCCATATTAGGTGCTCTTCAACAGCGTATGATAGCGCTCTTTAAGGGACAGCAAGAGATTGAAACTGTAAAACCACGTGTCATTTTGATGGTGGGTGTCAACGGTGCTGGGAAAACTACGACGATAGGTAAGCTTGCACACCGTTATCAAAAAGAGGGTTTGCGCGTTATGTTGGCCGCCGGTGATACGTTTCGTGCGGCAGCTGTTGAGCAGTTGCAAGCGTGGGGAGAGCGTAATGATGTACCTGTTATCGCGCAGCATACGGGTGCTGATAGTGCATCAGTTCTCTATGATGCTTTTCAAGCGGGCAAAGCACGCGA
This sequence comes from Legionellaceae bacterium, assembly GCA_023266075.1. Classification (GTDB taxonomy): domain Bacteria; phylum Pseudomonadota; class Gammaproteobacteria; order Legionellales; family Legionellaceae; genus JAGVJT01. The sequence continues at coordinate 8,834 of JAHFRX010000020.1, forward strand.
TGTGGATGTTTTGATTGCTGATACAGCAGGGCGATTACATACGCAAAGTCATTTAATGGAAGAGTTAAAAAAAGTAAAACGTGTGATACAAAAGATAGATGCTGCTGCACCACATGAGACATTATTGGTTTTGGATGCAAGCATTGGACAAAATGCACTTAATCAAGCCAAAAAATTTCATGATGCTATGGGCTTAACAGGTATTGTTATGACAAAATTGGATGGAACTGCAAAAGGTGGTATTGTATTTTCAATTGCACATACAATGGGCGTCCCACTGGTTTATCTTGGGATGGGTGAGGGTATAGAAGATCTCCGTCCGTTTGATGCGGAAGAGTTTGTTCAGGCAATATTTCAAGATGATTGAATTTAAACAAGTCACAAAACGATATCCAGGCGGCTTTGAAGCGTTAAGTCAGGTTGATTTTTCGCTAGAAGCAAATGAAATGGCTTTTTTAACAGGTCATTCTGGCGCTGGTAAAAGCACTTTACTCAAACTTATCGCATTACTTGAGCGACCGACGTCCGGGCAGATTATTTTTAAAGGTCAATCACTCACGACGTTTAAAAAGCGAGAGGTTGCACATTATCGTAGAAATATTGGTATTACCTTTCAGTCACCCTATTTGCTAAATGATCGCTCCGTTTTTGAAAATGTGGCGCTTCCGCTTAAATTACAGGGGGCGGATAGCGCCGCCATTGTTAAGCGTGTGCATGCATCATTAGAAATGGTGGGTCTCTTGGCAAAGGAAAAAATGAAACCAATACATCTATCTGTGGGTGAGCAGCAGCGCGTTGGTATTGCGCGTGCGATTGTACATAAGCCGGCACTACTCATCGCGGATGAACCCACTGGAAATCTTGACCCCGCATTGTCAGCAGACATCATGAAATTATTTGAACAATTTAATCAAGTTGGTGTTGCCGTATTAGTTGCAACACATGATTTAGCATTGATAGCACGCATGAAGCACCGAATGATGGTGTTGAAGGGGGGGCGCATATCTTGAGCATTCGAAATTTTTTGAAACATCATCAGCAGGCTTTGGTGAATAGTCTGGTGATGTGGAAAGATGCGCCATGGGCGACGTTTATGACGTTTACGGTGATTGCTATAGCATTAACATTACCGGCATTATTCTGGCTGTTGAGTATGAATATGAAGCATCTTACGGCAACTTGGCAGCAAGGACAGCATATTTCACTCTATTTGAGACCTGATATGAGTCAATCATTACAAAACGACGCGCTAAAACGTGTGCGTGAAACAGAAGGTGTGAAAAGTGCTGTTCTTATTTCGCCACAAGAGGGCTTAAATGCTTTAAAGCAGCAAGAGGGCTTAAGCGATGTTGGGATGTATTTAGAGGATAATCCTTTGCCGGCAGTCATAGAAATTGTGCCAGAAATGGTGTTCAGTACGCCTGAAAAATTAGAGATATTGATACATGCATTAAAAACATATCAAAATGTTGAGCAGGCTAAATTAGATATGCAGTGGGTTACAAAGCTCTATGCTATTCTAGGGTTTTTATCAGCACTTGCAAAATCGCTGATGGTTTTATTAGGGTTTGCTGTGATGATGATCATTGGTAGCACGCTACGGTTGGCGATAGAGCGTCGATATGAAGAGATTCAAGTGTTAAAATTGATCGGCGCTACAGATGCATATATTGCGCGCCCTTTTCTATATTCAGGTTTATGGTACGGTTTAGGGGGGGCACTGCTGGCGCTGTTTTTGGTCGCGCTGTTTGTTTCTAGTTTAGCACATGTGCTACATGAACTCATGATGCTCTATCATGTCAATGATACCTCCTTGAGTTGTTCATGGTTGGAGGTGGGTATATTTGTAATGATGGCTGTTTTTTTAGGTTTGTTGGGCGCACACCTCTCTATTAAACGGCAACTCGCTTTAATCGAACCATGAACTATGTTAGAATCTGGCATCTGTATAGCCAGCTGGTCTGTTTTGTTGAGGGAAAATCATGAGTTTGTTGCCGCAGCATACGGTGAGTGTACCCGTAGGCAGTTTAGAAGCTTACATCCACCGTGTGAATCAAATTCCGATGTTATCTGCTGAAGAAGAGCTTTCATACGCAAAACGTCTTCGTGAAGAAGATGATTTGGAGAGTGCTCGTCACTTAGTTTTGCCTCATTTGCGCTATGTTGTACGAGTAGCTCGTGGTTATTTAGGCTATGGTTTACCCTTGGGTGATTTAATTCAGGAAGGTAATGTTGGCCTCATGAAAGCGGTAAAACGATTTGATCCTTCTATTGGTGTTCGCCTCGCTTCATTTGCGGTACATTGGATCAAAGCTGAAATGAATGAGTTTGTACTTAAGAATTGGCGAATTGTGAAGGTCGCTACGACAAAAGCGCAACGAAAACTGTTTTTTAATCTACGTCAGATGAAAAAGCGTTTGGGTTGGTTTAATTCAGAAGAAATCGAAGCCGTTGCTGCAGATTTAGGTGTATCTGTTAAAGATGTGATGGTGATGGAGCAGCGTTTAAACGCAATGGATACACCGTTTGATATCGATGACGATGACGATGATCGTGGTACCTTTGTTGCGCCCGCACGTTATTTAGATGATCCCAAAAGTGACCCTGCGTATATACTCACTGAGGCTCAGCAAGATGAGAATGCTGGGGACAAACTACATCGAGCTTTAGCGAGACTTGATGAGCGCAGCCAAGAAATTTTAAGGCAGCGTTGGTTATTAGATAATAAAGCGGAGACATTACATTCTTTAGCAGACAAATATCAGATTTCTGCTGAGCGAGTTCGGCAGTTAGAAAAAAATGCAATGAAAAAAATCAAGCAATATTTTGAGGAAGAACAATAAAAATAAAAAAATCTTCGAAAGTTCGTCTTGGTGAGATGAAGATATTCCCTACCCGCGGTTGATGATCTGTTGACGGAGAATTAGGCGATGAGTACACTATACGATGAATGCGTTATTGCTTTAGAAGATAATCAATGTGTGGTTACGATAGCAATAAGGGATGGGATAAATCGATTGATTGAAGATGGGTTAGTCGCTCTGACCGAGGCAGGCGATGAGTTAACATCTGAGTCGTTGTCTTATCTTTTTATTGTTTGTACGCATTCTTATCCGCTTGGTGCGGCGGATTTACTGAGTACACTCCAATGTTTTGGGTTGCTGGATGACAATTATCCTGTTAAAGAACGTAATTTATCCGCAATATCTAACGCGACCTCCTCTCAAGAAATTGCTGAGATTCTAGATAAAATTTATTCAAAACACCCGCCACGTGATAAAGCGCAGCAATACTTTAATCAGTTGCAATTGTTGATACAAGAAAAGAGTGTGACGCTGCTGAAATTTCGAATTCTACAACGCATGACGAACTCGACACTATTTACACTGGAAATGTTTGAAGATGAACTTCAGCTTGCGGTGAATGCCGCAGAAGCGAGTCGTGAAAATTTATTTGCTTTATCTCATGATCCGGAGGCCGCGATTCAGCCTTTAACCGTTGATGAAGAGCGACGCTTGAAGAAAGCACTGGATCATTATGAACCATTGATGCAAGCGAGAGGAGGCGCTGAAGCTTGTTATGAAGCCTTATTAAAAGCATTAGAGGTGCGCTATGATCAACATCCAATTTATTTAGAGAACCAAAAAATTCGTCTTTATTTGCCGCTAGAGCGAGAACAGTTTGATAAACTGATCTCGCCATGTCTTACAAAAGAGAATCGTGAACGTGCACTTCAGTTATATTATAAAAATCCTGTTCATTGTGCTTACCGATTTTTCAAGGATATCGAGCACCCTAGCGCTTGGCTTGCGGGAGATAAACATTGGGAGTCGTTTGCCCAGTATAAACCACTTCTTGCAATGCTTTGGTTGGCTGTCACGGATAGTGAAATGCTGCCCATTGATGATTATACGTTTGAAGGACGCGTTAATAATTTTATCGAATCATTTGCTGAATTTAGACGAGCACACAATAGTGACAACCGACGATTAGGACGGTTGGGGACGTATGAGTTTTATGATGATGAGGAAGGTGATAAACCAGGTTGTTTATTGGCTTTTCGTGAGAGAGCTTTCGATGCTGTACAAGGACACCCTTTATTTAAAATGGTGACCTTGCGAACGATTCAACAGGACGTATCTTCTCGCGTATTAAATCATTTTAGATCTCGAATTGAGACTAACTGTGATGCTAAGGCGCTAGGCCAAGCATGGGGGCGGATGTGTGAATCGGGTATGATGGTGTCGCGCGATAATCAAATACTTGCCAAATTGAATATACCCCAAAAATTACAAAGGAAATGGCTCAGTATTTTGAAAGAGCGGTATGTTGACTTGGGGAAAAGTCGTGATCTTACGATTGAATATAGGAAAATGTTTGAATTTACGCCGTTTTTTCCGACACACGCACATCGTTTTGGTGGTGTGGTAGAGCTTCATCAGCTCTTGCCAAAAAATGAACCCTCTGCTTTGCTTACGACGATTGCTGGCCCGCTTTTTTCTCCGAAGAAGGTTCTTGGCCCCCAGGTGTTGCAGGACAACGATGTTCTCCCAAAATATGGCCATTAATATCCATGGTTTTTAAGATCACTGGAAATTTCCAAAGTACATGAAGATGTTTTAAAACTTCCGCAGTCGTTGAGCCAAGTGGTACGCGATTTTGTTGTGTGTAGTGTAGTGATAGCGAACGGTCGCCCTCAAGATCGACAGCAAATACTTGAATATCTGGTTCTAGGTAACCTAAGTTGTATTGTTTTGACAATGCCTCTCGAATAAATCTGTATCCTGTATCATCGTGAATGGCATGTACGACATATTCTGGTTTTTGATCATCATCAATGATAT
>JAHFRX010000146.1 GCA_023266075.1 Legionellaceae bacterium
AAACGCTTGCTAAACCCGTCATCAATACAATTAAAGGCGGCTCAGTCGTCTTTGCTTACTATCCAGACAAGCATTACCTCTTACACTCAGGATTTGTAGCCTAAAAAAAGCGCAGTTTAAAAACTGCGCTGTGCTTAAATAAAATCGTCTATTCTAAAAAAATATGCTAGCCTTAGCGAGTTATCCAAATCAATGAGTAAACCATGCTAAAACAAGGAAGCGATAAAAAAGAGCGTATTCACACCATCGAATGGCTTAGCGAATATTTCCCATCTGCTTTTTACAAACATTCTCGCGACATTAAACCTCTTAAAATTGGGATCTTTAGCGACATCATGGATTTTTATGAGCGCCTAGACGCGCCACCATGTAGCAAGAAAAAAATTCGCGAAGCCTTAAATTATTACAGCGCTTCCCCTGCCTACTTAAATTGTCAAAAAATGGGGGTGGCACGTATTGATTTATATGGAAACGAAGTCGATGTTGTCACCGAAGAACAAGAAAAATATGCGTATCAACGCTATCAAGAGCGCTACACCAAGCATCGTAAAGAGAAAACACCTACAGAGACTGCAAGCGTGCCGCAAGAAGATAATTAACATCCGTCTCATCACACAAGGACGCTTCACGCGTCAAAGGATTGTATCGCATCCCGTTGAGCGCCACGAGATCAAAACCATGACGTCGTAGCACTCGTAAAAGCTCGCTTGGACGAATAAATTGGCTAAACTCATGCGTTTGGCGCGGTAAAATAGAGAGCACATATTCAGCCGCTACAATTGTCTGTAAATAGGCTTTCAGCGTGCGATTTATCGTAGACAAAAACAAAAGACCCTCTGGTTTTAAAAGACGCGCCGCATGTATAATAATCGACTCAATATCCTCTACATGCTCAAGTAACTCCATACACGTGATCACATCAAATGTCGAAGAAACATAAGTTTCAATTGGAGAGCAGATATACTCAAGATGGAGATCTGCTGGATGCGCATGAGCCTTTGCGGTAACAATCACACTTTCCTCTGCATCAAGTCCTATGACATGAGCACCTTCGTAGGCTAAAGCTTCACTCAATACACCACCGCCACAACCGAGATCCAGTATGCGTGCGTCTTTTAACACCGAAAATGTTTTGATAAATGCCAATCGTGTTGGATTAATATCATGTAATGTTTTTAATGGGCCTTCTTTATCCCACCAAACGTTAGCATGCGTCTTAAATTTATCAAGTTCAACCGGATTAATCGTACTTTTCATAAGCAATTCAACAATATTAAAAGTATAAGTTATTTTTTCTAACCTTCTTACTCACTCGTTGGGACGCCCTCACGGTAGTTCTGTGTTTCATAATGAATTTTATCATCACGAATACTAATCACAACATGCCCTCCTCCTGCAAGTTTACCGAACAATAACTCATCAGCCAGTGGTTTTTTGATGTGATCTTGAATCAGTCTTGCCATGGGTCGTGCTCCCATCGTTCTGTCATAGCCATGTAGAATCAACCAATCTCGAGCTGTGTTCTCAAGCACGATACTAACACCTTTCGTCGATAATTGCTCTTCAAGCTCCATGACAAATTTATCTACAATCAATCCGATGATATTTTCTTCCAGCGCTGTGAATTGAATCGTTGCATCTAAACGGTTACGAAACTCTGGCGTAAACTGCCGTTTTAGGACATCTATACCATCGTAACTATTATCTTGAAGTGAAAATCCGATGGAGTTTCTACTCATTTCCTGCGTACCAGCATTACTCGTCATGACTAAAATCACATGTCTAAAATCTGCATGTCGACCATTCGTATCCGTCAATGTACCATGGTCCATCACTTGCAAGAGCAAATTAAACACATCAGGATGCGCTTTTTCAATTTCGTCGAGTAACAACACACAGTGCGGATGTTTATTAATCGACTCAGTCAATAATCCACCTTGATCATAGCCTACATAGCCCGGAGGCGCACCAATCAATCGAGAGACGGTATGTTTTTCCATATACTCTGACATGTCAAAACGCACCAGCTCAATCCCTAAAACATGCGCTAATTGACGAGTCACCTCTGTTTTACCTACACCCGTCGGACCTGTGAATAAAAAGCTACCGATAGGTTTAGCTGGCTCACGCAGGCCTGAGCGTGATAGTTTAATTGCAGAGGCTAATGCAGTGATGGCAGTATCTTGACCATACACTAACAATTTTAAATCTCGCTCTAAATCTCGCAACGTGTCCATCTCTCTTGTTGAAATTTTCTTGACAGGCACGCGCGCAATTTTTGCAACAACATTTTCAATCTCAGTGACACTGATGATTTTTTTACGCTTAGCAGCACTTAAAAGATTCTGGTACGCACCCGCCTCATCAACCACGTCAATTGCTTTATCCGGCAAAAACCGATCTGTAATATGTTTTGCGGCTAGCTCGGCTGCAGCACGTAGCGCTGGTGTTGAAAACTTAACACTATGATGCTCTTCAAGTTTTGTACGCAAACCTTTCAAAATTTCAAATGTTTCATCGACAGAAGGCTCACGAATATCAATCTTTTGAAAGCGTCGCGCCAAGGCACGGTCTTTCTCAAAAATACCACGATACTCTTGATACGTCGTTGAGCCAATACATTTCAACTCACCATTGGCTAATAAAGGTTTAATTAAATTAGATGCGTCCATCACACCACCTGATGCCGCACCTGCTCCAATAATCGTATGAATCTCATCGATAAATAAAATACCCCCCTCATGCTCAGAGAGTTGTTTTAAAACGGCTTTCAAACGCTTCTCAAAATCTCCACGATATTTAGTTCCCGCAAGAAGCGCACCCAAATCTAATGCAAATACAGTTGCATTTTTAATAATGTCTGGAACATCTTGATCCACAATACGTTTTGCTAAACCCTCTGCAATCGCTGTCTTACCAACACCCGCTTCTCCGACCAATAATGGATTATTTTTACGACGTCGACAAAGCACTTGAATGGTTCGTTGAATTTCTTCATCTCGACCAATCAAAGGATCAATTTTACCCATTTTGGCACGACGATTTAAATTCAAACAGTAACTCTCAAGAGGAGATTCCATGCCCTCATTACCGTTCATCATCTCCTCTTCCATTTGAGGATGTAAGCGCTCCATGTGACCGCCATGATGCTTTGAAATACCATGAGAAATAAAATTAATCACATCCAAGCGTGTGATATTTTCACGTCTTAAAAAGTATACGGCCTGACTTTCTTGCTCACTAAAAATAGCCGCTAAAACATTGGCGCCACTGACCTCTGTTTTCCCTGCAGATTGAACATGAAAAACTGCTCGTTGCAATACACGTTGAAAACCTAATGTCGGTTGCGTTTCACGCTCAAAATCATCTTCTGGAATTTTAGGCGTAGTTTCTTCAATAAACTCAATAAGATCACGTCGTAATGATTCGATATTTGCTTCACACGCTTGTAGGACATGCCCTGCTGCAGGATTATCTAATAAAGAGAGCAACAAATGCTCAACAGTCATAAACTCGTGACGCTTTGCTTTTGCTTCCTTAAAGGCAAGGTTTAAAGTAAATTCAAGCTCTTTGTTCAGCATGATCATTGCCTCCTATGCGGCTTAAAATCCTAGACTTTTTAAAAGAAGTCTATTCTTGCTCCATACAGCACAACAACGGGTGATCATTAATTTTCGCAAATTCACTGACTAACACAACCTTCGTTTCAGCAATATCTCTTGTATACACACCACAAACTGCCCTTCCTTCCGTATGCACTTTCATCATCACTTCCACCGCAACGCCTTCGGGAAGATAGAAAAAGTGTTGCAACACACTGATAACAAATTCCATCGGGGTGTAATCATCATTAACCAGTACCACTTTATACTTTTTAGGCTCCTGTAATTTTGGTGTTGCCTCTTTAACACCTGTTTCTTGCTCAATCAAAGTATTGATGATTAACTTCGTCATACAACTGCCCTTAATTTATTTTATAGATCTTTTTTGAGAAATTAGCCAGTCAAAAAACCAAGTTGGCACAATAATAAATAA
>JAHFRX010000147.1 GCA_023266075.1 Legionellaceae bacterium
GGGGTAACCCATTTCCCCAGTTTCTGCAATCAATGCTAAACGCACCGCACGTGACGTCGCATCTCCTGCAGCCCACGATTTTCGAGATCCGGCATTCGGGGCATGACGATACGTCCGCAAACTTTGTCCATCCACAAAAGCATGTGACACAGCAGATAATAACGCTGATTCATCTAAACCTAACAAGTACCCAGCAACAGCAGTACTCGCCACTTTGACGAACATCACGTGATCAAGACCACGACGATTTAAGCTATTCTCTAACGCGAGCACACCCTGAATTTCATGTGCCTTAATCATCATCACTAAAACATCATGCATAGACAGCGGCTGAAGAGAAACACGATGCCGACTGACATAATCTGCCACACTCAAAATAGCACCCAAATTATCTGAGGGATGCCCCCATTCTGCAGCAAGCCACGTATCATTAAAATCCAACCAACGAATCATTGTACCCATATTAAACGCGGCTTGAACTGGATCTAGGCAATACGCCGTTCCAGGGATAGGTACACCACCTTTCATTTCAGCACCAGGCACCACAGGACCTAATAATTTTGTACAGGCAGGGTAAGACAGCGCCAAAATACCACAGCCTAATGTATCTAATAAACAATAGTGCGCTGTTTCAAAAGCATCCACATGGGTCACCGGTGTCTTTAAAACATAATGCACAATATCCTGAATCACGGTGTCATAATTCGGCTTACTGTTTTCTTCTACAGTCACATGCATGCGTTATCCTCGCGTCTCAATCGATGGAAAAGGGCGAGCTTCAGGCCCAGTATATTCAGCAGTGGGTCGAATCAAGCGATTATCCGCACGCTGCTCAAACACATGCGCTGACCAGCCAGAAATTCTTGCCATCACAAAAATGGGTGTAAATAAAAATGTGGGAATATCACAATAGGCATAAGCAGAAGCACTATAAAAATCAAGATTAGGAAATAACTTCTTCTCGCGCCACATCACGTGTTCGACACGTTCTGAAACCTCATATAAACGCATCTCATGACGCGCTTTAGCCAAACGTTTTGACCAAACTTTAATAATATCTGAACGTGGATCGCAAGTTGTATAAACACGGTGTCCAAACCCCATGATTTTCGCTTTGTTTTTCAAAAGCGTCATCAATGTATGTTCGGCATCATTGGCTGATTTCATCGGCTCAAGTAACGCCATTGCAGCTTCATTGGCACCACCATGTAGCGAGCCCCTCAATGTCCCAATCGCACTGGTCATTGCAGAATAAAAATCAGACAATGTTGCCGCCGTCACACGTGCTGCGAACGTTGATGCGTTAAACTCATGCTCGGCATATAAAATGAGAGAAACATTCATCATATCACGTGTTAAATCAGAGGGTTTTTTGTCGTGCAAGAGTGCTAAAAAATGCCCCGCTAAACTGAGCTCATCGCTCTCACCAGAAATAGACTGCTGATAAAAATGATAACGATACCAATAACATATCAGGCCCGGTGTGAGTGCGAGTAACCGATTGGCGTGTTGTAATTGCTCGCTAAAATCTCGCTCTGGCTCTATATTACCCAAAAAAGAACACGCACTTCTTAATACATCCATCGGATGTGTATTTTTAGGAATCATTTCTAAAAAATCTTTCATGATTTTAGGTATCACACGCTGTGCATGTAACTCTTCTTGATAAGCACGCAGTGCAATATCACTCGGGAGATGTCCATTCAGCAATAAATAAGCGACTTCCTCAAATGTGGCCTTCGCCGCTAAATCCTCAATCGAATAACCTCGATACGTTAGACCAACGCCCGCTTTACCCACCGTTGAAATGGCTGTTTTCCCTGCGACAACACCGGCTAATCCTTCTGCATTACTCATCTTCTTGCTCCCTATCTTTATCGAGTATTTCTTCATAACGATGATAATTCAACACATCATATAAAGCCTCTCTTGATTGCATCATATGCACCAAAGATTCTTGCGTCCCTTCTTGCAAAATCGTGTAATAAACATCAAGTGCTACCTGAGACATCACACGAAAAGCACTCAAAGGATACAACATTAAACCAACGCCGACGTGCTGCAATTGTGCTCTCGTAAACAAAGGTGTACGGCCAAACTCTGTGATATTTGCAAGAATTGGCACATGAGACGCTCGTGTCACTAACTGATACTCTTCCAGTGTGGTTAGCGCTTCTGGAAAAATCATGTCAGCACCCAGCTCAATATAATACTCAATACGTTCAAGTGCTGCGTGAATACCCTCAACGGCATAGGCATCCGTACGTGCCATAATCACAAAATTAGGATCAACACGCGCGTCTACCGCAGCTTTTATTTTATCCCCCATCATATCGGGTGATATCAATTGTTTATTGGGTCGATGTCCACAGCGTTTGATTGCTCGTTGATCTTCAAGGTGTACTGCCGCAACGCCAACACGCTCTATCTGCTTAATCGTACGGGCAACACATAATTCATGTCCAAAACCCGTATCAATATCGACTAATAGCGGTAGCTCGGATGCATCAATAATACGTCTTGCTTCCTCTAACACATCATTTAATGTCGTCATCCCAAGGTCTGGCAACCCAAAAGACGCATTCGCAACACCAGCGCCTGACAAATAAAGCGCCTCTGCACCGGCTCTCTCAGCAAGCATGGCTGTATAAGCATTAATTGTACCCAGTACAGGTAATGGCGCTGATTCACGTACTGATGTTTTAAAACGTTTTCCTTTAGAATACATTGTTCTTTTCCATGAACGTCGTCATGAAAAAAATACTACACGGTTTTGCCTTCAGTTTAAATGACTAAATGTCCCTTGGAATACCAACGACACGTCCCGGAAATCAGTACACGTTGTTGATAAACCTCACAGAAAACCTCTCCACGCCTCACGGAGCCTTGTATGCCATGTAATTTTTGTTTAGAAAGACGTTTTGACCAAAATGGTGCTAAAACACAATGAGCACTTCCAGTCACCGGATCTTCAGCGATATTATGTTTCGGATAAAAACAACGCGAATGAAAATCAGCATCTTGACTTTTCGCTGTCAAAATAAGACCTCGCGCAGGTAAGGCAGCAAGCGCTTTTAAATCAACACGTGCAGCCAAAACATGTCGATCATCTTCCAATAAGAAAAGATAATCTAACTCACTTTCAAATGCGGCCAGTACCGTTTTATCAACAAGACGTGTACAAATATCTTGATTCTTTAAATTGTGAAAATCTAACAACGGAAAATCCATGGTAAGCATGTCGCCATTGCGTTGCACAATGAGCTCACCACTTAAACTTGAAAAACGAACCAAATCACCATTTGTGCGTTGCAGTTCGAACAGTAAAAAACCAGCGGCAAGTGTTGCATGGCCGCATAAACTAACCTCACCTTTTGGCGTAAACCATCTTAGTTGGTAACCATCGTTGTCTTCCATGACAAAAGCTGTTTCAGAGAGATTATTTTCAACCGCAATCGCTTGCAATAACTCATCATTTAACCAATATGAAATTAAACATACCGCTGCGGGATTGCCATGAAAAACTTTATCAGTAAATGCATCTATCTGGTAGATCTCGATACTATCCATGTCCTATTCCACCTGCAATTAAATCTGCGAAGAGTAACTATCTCTAGCATAAATAGCAAGATCTACGTGGCGTATTGCTTGAGAAAAACTTCTGCATTAAATCGCTGCTGAAGTGCCGCCAATAACGACTGTACTTGCGCGTATAAACAAAAAGGAGGATTAATAACCCATAGACCACACTGCTGCATCGCATGAGGCAATGCGCCTTTGAGAGACCACTCAATCCGCATCGCTGGCGCCTTGATTGCCATCAGTCGTCGAATCAACGATGCATGTAACCGTTCTTCAACAATGGGGTACCATAAACAATATACGCCTGTTTGAAAACGCTTATGAGCTTCTTCTAACATATCAGGAATAGTGCGATAAGTTGTTTTCACTTCAAAAGAAGGATCAATGAAAATAAGTCCTCGGCGCTCCTTTGGTGGAAGTAACGCATGCAATTGCACCATACCATCCACATGC
>JAHFRX010000148.1 GCA_023266075.1 Legionellaceae bacterium
TTTTTGTGTACCGCACATGTCGGTGAGTTTGGTGATGCTGCGACGATTCAGCAGGCGATTGAACATTTTCCTCTCCAGCGAATTGGACATGGCGTACAAGCGATTCACTCGAAAGACGTGATGATGATGCTTCGTGATAAAAACATTGCTGTGGAGCTTTCGCCATCAAGTAATGTTAAATTTGGCCTTTTTCCAAACTTACAAGCACATCCGCTACCTCAGTTTTTAGAGCAGGGTTTAAGCATCAGTTTAAATTCGGATGACCCGCCATTTATTCCCACAACGGTGGGTTTAGAATATCAACGCATTCAAAATACGTTTCATTTTGATGATGCAACGATGTGTCAGATCACAACAATGGCAATTCATGCAGCATTTGTGGATGAGGCGACAAAAGCACGATTGTTAGCATGTGTTGAGTAACCACTCCCAGCAGGTGAAAATGTCCATGTTGATTTCAATTATTCATCCGGAAAATAATGCTTCACAACATGTCGCCACTAAAATTGGTATGAAATTTTTGAAACAAGCTTATTTTAGAAGTGTTCTGGTGGATATTTTTTGTATCTCCACAGTACGTCGAGAAAAATAGCCTGTCAATTCTAACCTCCTTAATTCAAGATCTAATAATATTTTTTGGGGATCAAGCGAGTTATCAAAAACAGTGCATAATTGAGGTTCTTCTTCAAAGTTGATTTCAACAAAATGAGTAAAAGTTTTACCTATGTCTCTAACAGCAGTTGTTTTGCCAACTTGTCGTGCTCCCCGGAGAATTAATGGTTTTCGAGCGGGGGAGGATAGCCATTCTTGCAGTGTATGATCAATGATGCGTTTCATTTTTGGTCGTAAATTCGAGGTGATTTTATTAATTATGGCGTAAAATGCGACCAAAGTACAGGTTCCCTCAAAATCTAGTCATTTTTTGTACTATAATTCAAAGGCAATGTGGAGAAGAGAGTCATGAGAATGATTATTGATGAAATCGGCTCAATTGAGCACTTTTACTTTCACGGAATACTCATTAATTGTGCTCGAAAGTTAGGTTATCCAACAAAAGATGAGGGTATTTGCAAGGGATTTACCATAAGGTGGATAGAAGCCGTGTTAACCCATACTCAGGAAATATTTTATCAAAAGAGAGCGAGGTGTGTTGTCAGTGATTCGTCGCCTTCAATTGCAGTTGGCGAACTCGCCTGATTAAAAAAACCTTGTCGTGCAACGGTGATCTTGGGTGTGTGTTGCTGGGATGCTCGTGGGGAGGGCGTGGAAATTTTACGGGGGCTAATTTTTTCTTGCGATAGTTGTTCTTGCTCATTTTCTTCTTGTAATACTTTTTGTAATTTGATGGCATTTCTTGCTTCAAGTTTCGAAAGCACAAGCGATTCAACCCAGCCGACAACGATGGTTGCTGCCATAAAACCTAAGGTTAATATAATACTCCCAGGAACAAAGCACCATGCGGTAATGATAGCGGTAATCGCGAGTGCAAAGAAAACACGCAAGAACATTTCTTTCACCGCAAAACTGCGTTGATTATTTTCTCGAATCGTATCTGCTTTGACAAGCCATGCATTCTGCACATGCTTATCTTTGAGTGCAGGGCTATAACGAATCATCAGATAACGCGAAAGACTTTCTATCACACCAATAAATGAGGCTGAGATGAACAAAAATGCACTCAATGGTGTTGCAATACCCGCGGCGGAAAAAATGATAGCATACGCCCCTATATTTAATGCTATCGCACTCGTTCTAAAGAACAGCGCTGTTAATTTTTGTGTGAGATTTGAAAACCCATGATAAAAGGTATTGTATAAAAACATCAGATAGCGAAAACAAGTATAGGCAAGCCCTATGAATGTGAGATTTTTCAGCAAAGAAAAGGTTTGTTTTAGCCAATCCAATAAAAGCATCGGTAAGCGGTTGGTGATAAATGTCATGATGCGTGAAACTTGCGCTGGTTTAAAATAAGCAAAGCCACCCACTCCACCAAGGATGAGTGCGAAGAAACCAGCGATACTGAGTCTTCGATAAAAATTATATTTTGTGTCGTTAATGATTGTTAATAAATGAGCAAGATGCCCAGAACCATAACCATCTTGGTGTAAATGAGTGAGTAGTGCGAGCAGCTGTGGTTTATTCGTATAAAATTTTTGCTGATGTTTGGGAACGCGTAATGCTTGAAATAGCCGTTGCTCAAATTTAGGTGTCACAAGGATCGACTTATAAAGCTCTTTCGCATCGTTCTCATTTTCGGCAGAAAGCGCGACGATTGTGCCTTGAACTAAACTGACACGCTCCCCATTGAGGTATAAGAAAACAGCGTCCGTGAGTTTATTCGTTTGATAGCGATCCATTTATATGTTCTTATATTGATCAATATGTTTGTGTATTGTATTCTAATTATTAAAAAAAATCAATATGTTTTGTGGAGGATATTGAGTATAATAGGTCAAATTTTTTGCTTCGTCATGCGTTATGAAACGGTCTAACAGTAGTCATCGTTGGTTAAATGAGCATTTCAATGATTTTTATGTGAAGCAAGCGCATAAAGATGGTTATCGTAGCCGTGCTGTTTATAAGCTGAAAGAAGTGGATGAAAAAGAGCAATTAATTCGCCCAGGATGTACCGTGGTTGATTTAGGTGCGGCTCCTGGTGGTTGGACGCAATATGTGGCGGAAAAAATGAATGGGAAGGGTGCTATTATTGCGCTGGATTGTTTGCCGATGGATGCGCTACCCGGCGTGACCTTTATTCAAGGTGATTTTACTGAAGCATCTGTTTTAGAAGCATTGCTTCAAGTGGCTCCAAAAGGTAGTGTTGATTTGATTCTTTCCGATATGGCGCCCAATATGAGCGGCAATATTGCTGTAGACATACCACGCATGATTGCTCTGTCAGAGCTTGCGTTTGAGTTGTGCTCGTTACTTTTAAAGCCGAATGGAACATTGTTTATGAAAATGTTTCATGGGTCAGGTTTTGATGCTCTGGTCAAAGATATTCGTCCGCATTTTCAGCGTGTCGTCATCAGAAAACCACAAGCTTCTCGTGCGCGATCGCGCGAAACCTATTTACTGGCGAAGGGTTATAAATTGTAGTACCTTTAATATATAAAGACATTAAAAAGAGGTTAGTATTTTGAATGATATGATTAAAAATTTGTTTTTATGGCTGATTATTGCGATTGTTCTCGTGTCTGTGTTTAGTAATTTTGGGCCGAGAAATAGCGTTGCAGATAAAATCTCGTATAGTCAATTTTTAAAAGAAGTTGAGCAAGGATCTATCACAGCAGTGGCGATTGAAGATGAAAAAATAATCAAAGGTGTGACTAAAAACAATCGTCGTTTTGTGACGTATCAGCCTTTGCCGGATGATGCTTTACTTGGACAGCTGCTAAAAAACAATGTCGACGTGATGGGTCAAGAAAGGCCACAAGAAAGCTTTTTATTACACATCTTTGTAAATTGGTTCCCGATGCTGTTGCTTATCGGTGTTTGGGTATTCTTCATGCGGCAAATGCAAGGTGGTGGTGGTCGCGGCGCCATGTCCTTTGGTCGCTCTCGTGCACGTCTTTTAGGTGAAGATCAGGTGAAAGTGACGTTTGCAGATGTTGCTGGCGTGGATGAAGCCAAAGAGGAAGTGAAAGAATTGGTAGATTTTCTACGTGATCCCAGTAAATTTCAAAATTTAGGTGGGCGTATCCCCCGTGGTGTCTTATTGGTGGGTTCTCCGGGTACTGGAAAAACGTTATTAGCACGGGCGGTTGCGGGTGAGGCAAAAGTTCCTTTTTTTACTATTTCAGGCTCAGATTTCGTGGAGATGTTTGTGGGGGTTGGCGCATCTCGCGTTCGAGACATGTTTGAGCAAGCAAAAAAACAAGCGCCGTGTATTATTTTCATCGATGAGATTGATGCGGTTGGTCGTCATCGTGGTGCGGGTCTGGGTGGTGGTCATGATGAGCGTGAGCAGACACTCAACCAACTCCTCGTTG
>JAHFRX010000149.1 GCA_023266075.1 Legionellaceae bacterium
AACATCCACCGCCTTACAATCATTTATATCATGGCGGCCGACTGTTTCTCAGATTGAATGCTTTACAAACCCTTTTTTTCTCTTCCTAGGATGGGCTTTTTTCCTTCCCCGTCTCTTATTGAACATTGCCTCTATTTTTAAAAAATGGTTATTGACTCCCCAAAGTAGCTTGCCATGGTACTTACGACTTGAAGCGTATCTTAATCTACACCGACGTCTCTATGAGTTGTGGACGGATACTGTTTGGTTCACCAGTGGGATTCTGCTTTGTTTTGTCTTATTTGGTCCATTATCAATATGGCGTCCCGTTGCAATTATTGCTGTACAAGCTTCTGATGTCATCATGATGATGACACGAAGCTTTTTTGAGCTACGTCGCTTGTTGATTTTAAGAAATGAATATTTTGATGGTATCAAACATCACTTATGTCAAAAAAACCCCACTTATTTGCAAGCGCTTGAAGAGCGTATCGCCTTTGAAAAAAAGGTGAGCTATCTTGCAATTACTAATAATTTACTGATGGTCTTCGCACTTCTGACATCGCTCCCAGCAGTCGCAGCACTTCATCCATTATTATCTATTCTGGGTGCTACGCTTGGAATTTTAACGACCATCCGTTTTTACGTCTACAATGCAGCCAATGAGGCGCAAAACCCACGGACCAACCTTAATCTTCTCCTCAAAAATTATGATGAAAGCGCCTCCACAGAACCCGCTTCAGCAGCACCACCGCTACTACTCAGTAAGCTCGCTGTCCCCGCAATCATCACGTTGACACCGCTTATTTTTATCGGATGTACAGTGAGTCCTCTCTTTACTACTTGCTTATGTATAAGTTTAGCCTTCATGGTGATACACCGAATGCAACAACCCATTGAAATCAAACAACGTAGGAAAAATTATGAAACCATCATGAATCATCATTTTTTCAAACCTGAACGCCTCACTGAAAAACCTGTTGAACAGCAACAATCAACGCACACTTCTCAACGTATTACTTTACAAACACCATTAAGGATAGGGGCATGACGCAATTTCCAAAATTTCATTCATTCAACATCAGCTCATTTCCGGAGCAACTTCAACTACAGCTCCAGCACAATTTACACCGTATCGAACAACTACTCGCGACGCAACAGACTTGGACATGGAACAATCTCATCGAGCCTTTAGAAGTGATGGAAGATGATGTGGAGCGTCTTTGGTCACCGATATCACATTTACATGCCGTCATGAACCAACCTGAATTACGCCATTGCTATCAAACTTGTCTACCTATCCTGACACATTATCAAATAACAATTGGGCATAATAAAATCTTATGTGATGCCGTTCAATCTATTGATACAGCATCACTTTCTGCCACACAGTGTAAAGTGATTCAAGACATGTTGCTTAATTTTAAATTGGCGGGTGTCTTTCTTACAGAGAATGAACAGAAACACTTTGAGTCTATACAAGAATCTTTGGCAACATTATCCAATCAATTTGAAACAAACGTGTTAGATTCTGAAGATCAATATGAATTTTGGGTCGAAGATGTACAACAACTAAGCGGCTTACCACCGCATACCATTCAAACAGCACTTGATACTGCAAAAGCAAAAAAACGACATGGATGGTGCCTAACACTGGCTTATCCTTGCTATCTTGCCGTGCTCACCTATGCAGAAGATAGCGCATTAAGAGAAGTGTTGTATTACGCTTATCAGACGCGTGCTGCTGAGATTGGGCCACATGACAAGTCATTAGATAACTCCCCCATTATCAACCGCATCCTTGAGCTACGCACAGAAGAAGCACAGCTCCTTAAATTTTTGAACTATAGTGAATGCTCATTAGCCACTAAAATGGCTGCATCACCCGAAGTCGTCATCGATTTTTTACAAGATTTAGCAGCGCGCGTTATTCAAGAAGCACGGAAAGAATTTCAAGCACTCCAAGACTATGCACGATCAGTATGCCATATTGAGCATATCGCACCATGGGATATTGCTTACGTTTCACAAAAAATGAAACAGGCTTTATTTTCTGTCTCTGATGAGGCATTGCGACCTTATTTTCCACTACATCATGTTTTAGAGGAAATTCGAAAACTGCTATATACACTCTTTGGAATTTCATTTCAAAAAATAAACTTAGAGACTTGGCATCAAGATGTTGAATGTTATGAAATTATTGATGAGCATCATGTAACACGTGGCTATCTTTACTTAGATTTATTTGCAAGACCTAATAAACGCAATGGTGCATGGATGGATAGTTTGCAATCTAGACGTCAACGCCCTGATGGTCATATACAATACCCTATTGCGACATTGACCTGTAATTTCGCGAAACCTATGGCAAATCACCCACCTACACTCACACATGAGGAGGTGATCACCTTACTCCATGAGCTTGGGCATTGTCTGCATCATACATTAACACTCATAGAAACGCACAGTGCAACTGGTATACATGGCGTGGAGTGGGATGCGGTTGAATTACCCAGCCAATTCCTTGAAAATTGGGGTTGGGAAAAAGGTGTATTAAAGACACTATCTGCGCATGTTGACACACATCAATCACTCCCCGAAGAAATCATCACGCAATTAATCAATTCAAAAAACTTTCAGTCCGCATTAGGACTGATGCGCCAAATTGAATTTTCACGTTTTGATTTTGAGCTCCATCAAACAACACACAGCACGCTAGATCGTGTTGAAAAAACATTAAACGAAGTCAGACAACACACGTCTGTCGTACCTACCGCATCTTTTAATCGCTTTCAAAATAGCTTTTCTCAT
This sequence comes from Legionellaceae bacterium, assembly GCA_023266075.1. GTDB lineage: Bacteria > Pseudomonadota > Gammaproteobacteria > Legionellales > Legionellaceae > JAGVJT01. The sequence continues at coordinate 2,791 of JAHFRX010000149.1, forward strand.
ATTTTTTCAGGCGGTTATGCCGCAGGCTACTACAGCTACCTCTGGGCTGAAGTCCTCTCTTCAGATGCTTTTGCACGCTTTCAAGAAGAGGGATTAATCAATGAAAAAATCGGAAGAGATTTTTTACATTGCATCCTTGAAGTGGGGGGGTCACGTAAAGCAAATGACTCTTTTATCTGCTTTCGTGGGCGAACACCACGCATTGATGCATTACTTAAAAGTTATGGTATTATGTCATGATCTTCGGAGAAAAACATGTCTACTGAAACAATTTATACCGTTCCTGTTACTCAAGCGAATGGCGAATTGACAAATTTAAGTGCTTATCAAGGTAACGTACTCCTGATTGTCAACGTGGCAAGCAAATGTGGATTTACACCACAATATCAAGCGCTCGAGACATTACATCAGTCTTATCTATCGCGTGGATTCACTGTTTTAGGTTTCCCATGCAATCAATTTGGTCAACAAGAGCCAGGCTCAGATGCTGAAATTAAGCAATTCGCAACATCATGTTTTAGAGCTACTTTTCCTATTTTTGCTAAAATTGAAGTAAAAGGTCCGGGGCAATGCCCGCTGTATCAATATTTAGAAACACACATTGATAAAAAACCATTGTTTTTTATTCCTTGGAATTTCACGAAAATTTTAGTCGATAAAAACGGACGTGTTTTACGTCGTTTTCTACCATTTACATCTTTTAAAACCATTGAGAAGGTGATAGTTCAAGCAATTGGACAATAATTAACCTGAAAGTGTTTAATTACTGAACAATATTGAGTATTTTGTTGTTTTATTGATTAAATAATGAGCAAAAGATGTAAAACTCCAAAATACTATGTTATAATTAAAGCGTACATTATGGGGGCGACCTGGCTTCGACGCGGGTTGCGAAACTTAAAGTGCATGCCGAGAAGGAGATCTCTCGCTAATCAGACTCAATAAACATAAATGCAAATGATGAAAACTTCGCGGGAGGCGACGCTATCGCTGCATAAGCGGTAGTCAACTAAACGCAACGTGCGCTGCCATAAACCAGCGCCCCGTTGGCCAAGCTTGCTTATTGGTATTGGAATCAACGGTCATAGAGATAAGCTAGCGTCTTGACTTGCTCCGCATCAAGACGCGAAATCAAGGAGCTCGCTCTGTGATATCCTGCCGGTCGGAGAGAACAGAGTTAACTTAAATG
>JAHFRX010000150.1 GCA_023266075.1 Legionellaceae bacterium
ATCGGTTGGTTTCGCTTTGAATGAGTGTAAGTCGAGCGACTAAGTAGCGTTGTTCGTTTTGTAGAAGTGTATAGGTATTTAAATCTCCTAAATTCCACTGGCGACGTGCAATAGAAACATTTATTTTTGACGCATGACGTGCGATTTTTGCTGTCGTGTAAGCAGCACTGTCTTGCGTGATGGCATTTAAAGTGTCTGTGACATTTTGAAAGGCTTGTATGACGGTTGAGCGATAGGTTGCTGCAGCCTCTTTGTATATTGCCTCTGCCGCTTTTTGTCTGTGAAGTAAGGTGCCAGCGTCAAAAATAGGTTGCGTAAGAATACCTGCGAGTCTCCAAAAGTTGGTATTGGGTCCAATAAAACTCATTAAGGTTGTCGTCGACGCACCAAGCCCTGTTGTGGTGAGATTGATATTGGGTAATCGATTAGATGTTGCAACGCCAATGAGTGCATTGGCGGAGTGCATTTGTTCTTCTGCCGCTCGAATATCGGGTCGTTGCTCTAAAAGTGTTGATGGTAATGATAATGGAAGTGTACGGGGAAGCTTGATATCACGGAATTTAAATGTGGGTGTCTTAGTGTCATGGGGTAACCTGCCTGCGAGCGCATTGAGTAAATCACGTTGAAAAGCAAGCTGTTTACGCAAGGGTGGGAGAGAAGCCTCTGTGGTAGCGAGGGCTTCTTCTTCAGAATGGATGTCATAACGAGAAGCGTCTCCGAGACGATGCCGTTTACGTGTGATATCATGAAGCTCTCGCTGTGTGGTGATCAGTGCTTTGATTTCTTTGATTTGTGCACGTAAGGATGCTTCTTGAATTGCGGCACTCGCAACGTTAGACGCTAACGTGAGATATGTTGCTTCTAATTGTAATTGTTGATAATGTGCTCGCGCTATGAGTGATTCTTCCTGTCGTTTATTGCCACCAAAAACATCAGGGTTATATCCTACAAAAAATTGACCCGTAAAAAGAGCGTAATCATATTGATCAGAGGCAAGAACGCTGGTCAATATTCTTGCCACTTGTTGTTTGCTGGGTTCGAAACCAAATCCAACATTAGGAAAATAAATACCACGATGCGCATAAACTTGCTCTCGTGCACTCAGCAGTGCAGCCTTCGCTGCGGCGACATCAGCATTGTGTTTAAAACTCGTGATGATGAGTTGATTTAAGGCTTCAGACTGAAATGTTTCCCACCATTTTTGCGGGACGCGCTGATTGACAATAACGGTTTGTTTTTTGAGCGATTGCGGCGTTTTAAGTTCAAGTGTTTCAGGAAGTGCTTGCTGAGGTCTGATGTATTGTGGTCCGACCACACAGCTGGATAAGAAAAAGCTGAAGATAAGGAAAAGATATTGTTGACTCCTCATAGCAACTTCCTTTTACGGAGTAATCTACCACCCAGTGCCTCATAACGTTGTTCCATCAGAAAATAATACGTCGGTAAAATAAATAAGGTTAAGAAGGTTGAAATGAGTAAGCCGCCTACGACGACAGTGGCCACTCCTCTTTGCACATCACTACCAACACCTGTCGCAAGAGCTGCAGGGAGCATGCCAAAAGAAGCGACAGTGGCCGTCATTAAAATGGGTCTTAAGCGTTCGCTAGCACCGTCAATTACAGCCTCGACGAGTGTTTTTTCTTTTGATAGGCGTCTGATATTGGCAATCATGATGATCCCGTTTTGCACGGAAACACCAAAAAGAGCAATAAAACCAACGGCGGTCGCAACATTTAAGGTTTGTCCCGTGAGATGTAAGGTGAGTAATCCTCCTAAAGTCGCCATGGGGACAACGGCGAGGACCAAAAATACATTACGTAGCCTTTGAAATTGCATAAAGAGTAAAATAGACATGAGAATCAGCATGATTGCTAAAATATAAACGAGTCTTTTTTGCGCGCGTTGTTGACTTTCAAATTGACCCGCCCACTCCAATCGAAATTTTTGATGATCAAAGCGAATTTCTCGAGAGATACGATCTTGTGATTCTTTTAGATAAGAGGCTAAATCACGCCCGCGATTGTCGATTCTGATGGTGATTAAACGCTCTGTATTTTCATGTGCAATATTGCTTTCACCCGTTTGATAATCAATTGTCGCGACTTGTGATAGTAAAATTTTAGCGCCCGTTGTGCTTTTTAAAATGAGATTACCCACGGCCTCTCGACTATGTTTATCTTCTTTAGGAAAACGTGCGGTAATATTATAAATACGACTATTCGCATACATGCGTGTGATAGGTGCTCCTCCCAAACCGGTTTGAATCAGGGTAGTGATATCGGAAACATTAATGCCAAAACGTGCCATTTTTACACGATCAACGGTGATGGTCAGTTGTGGAATTGGAGGGTCTTGAAAAATCGATACGGAAGCAGTACCACGAATCGTTTTTAAAATATTGACAATTTGATGACCAATTCGCCGACATTCACGTAAATCATCGCCATAAACACGAAGCGCTAGTGGGCTGTGTGCGCCACCGATAGCGTCATTCACATTATCAATGATGGGCTGACTAATGCCGATGCTGTAGCCAGGCATGTGAGAAAACTCTTCGTTTAATGTTGTTACAAAATTAACTTTTGTCTCACCATCAGGCCACATTGAGTAGGGTTTAAGACCGACAGGTACTTCGATATGCGAAGGTGACCATGGATCTGTCCCCTCGTCACTTCGGCCTAATTGTGTGACGACATAAGAGACCTCCGGATGTTTTAAAATCTTTTCTCGTAACGCTCCTGCCATTGTATTTGCTTTCTCTAAGGAAAGTCCGCTGGGTAAAGCAACTTGTAGCCAGAGAGAGCCTTCATCTAGTTCTGGTAAAAACTCGCGTCCTGCGGTGATGCTTAAGAGTACAATCGTAAAAAGAATCGCTCCACCCATCGTCATACTAAAGCGGGGTAAGGTTAATAAATGTTGAAGTAGATTTTGATAACGGTGCGTCATTCGTAACAATATGTAATTATGAAAGATTTTTTGTGGTTTTTTGAGAACGGTGTAAGCAAGCCCTGGGACGATAGTCATGGCGCAAATTAATGCACCCAATAAGGCATAAGAAACGGTATAGGCCATGGGTTTAAATAGACGTCCCTCTGCACGCTCAAAGGCAAATAAAGGTAGATATGCAGAAATGATGATAAGGGTTGCAAAGAAAATCGGGCGAGCGACATATCCTGTGGTGATGAGTGTGTCTTCTACCGTGAGTGTGACATGTGGATTCTCTTCACGTCGTCTTAGAATAGCTTCCATGACCACAATGGCTCCATCTACAATGACACCAAAATCGATTGCACCTAAAGAAAAAAGGTTTGCGGGCATGTGCGTGATGTTCATCATCATAAAAACACTAACGAGTGCTGCCGGAATCGCAACAGTGACGACAAGTGCCGAACGCGGACTTCCTAAAAAAAGAATCAGCACGATAGACACAAGACAAATACCCTCGATGACGGTGTGTCTTACTTTTTCAATGGTTAAGTGAACTAAGTCGTCGCGATCGATATAAGAGACAATATGAATACCCAGTGGCTTTAGTTTTTCTTTGAGAAGATCAATTTTGGCGTGCACACCTTTGAGGACATGCGAAGGGTTTTCGTGCTTACGCATTTGAACAATCCCCTCGATGCTGTCTGGATTATGATTTTTACCTAAAAATCCTTGTCTTTCTTGATGTCCAATACGTAATTCCCCGAGATCTTTAACATAAATAGGAACACTATTGTTTTGGGTCACGACGACGTTGCCTAAATCTTCTAATGAATGGATCTGACCAATGCCACGCACGACATAATTTTGTTCACCACGTGTGACACGTCCTCCTCCGGCATTTGCAGTGTTGCTATTGATGGCGGTGACAACGTCATTTAATACGATTTGATTTTTTTGCATCTTTATAGGATCGGGGTTTAATTGGTATTCTTTGGTATAGCCACCGAAATTATTGACATCAGCAATGCCGGAGACT
>JAHFRX010000151.1 GCA_023266075.1 Legionellaceae bacterium
ATTGCAGATTTTATGAATGAAGGACTGATTTTATAAAAAATGAGAGTGATATGTATACACCAATAGCCCTTATTTTCCCAGGTCAAGGCTCACAGTCTTTAGGAATGCTCTCGGAGCTTGCGCTTCAACACCCAGAAGTTAAGCAAGTATTTGATGAAGTTTCTGATACATTAAATGATGATATCTGGGCGTTGATCTCAGAAGGACCGCTTGAACGGCTCAATCAAACAGAATATACGCAGGTAGCGATGTTAGCTGCGGATGTTGCTGTGTTTAATGTGCTGCGGTCACACACTCAATTGCCGAATACAATGTATTTTGCGGGACACAGTTTAGGTGAGTATGCGGCTTTAGTTTGTGCTGATGCGTTATCTTTATCTGCTGCTGCAAAATTAGTGCAAAAAAGAGGCCAGTTGATGCAAGAAACAGTACCTTTAGGAAAAGGTGCTATGGCAGCAATCGTCGGGCTTGAAGAGAGCGTTGTTAAAGATTTGTGTCAGCGTGTAAGTCAGGAAGGGGCTTGTGTTGAGCCAGCGAATTATAATGCAATAGGTCAAGTTGTTGTTGCAGGGCACGCAGCTGCAGTTTCACTCGCTATTGAAGAAGCACAACGACTGGGTGCGAAACTCGCTACACGCATACCCGTCAGTGTACCCTGTCATTGTGAGCTTTTACGTCCAGCCTCATTACGTTTTCAGGCGTTTGTTTTAGCAACTCATTTTACTAAACCAGTTTATCCGGTATTGAGCACGGTTGATTTGGAGCCGTACGAAAGGCCTGAAAAAATACGAGAAAATTTAATTGCTCAGTTGTATTTGCCTGTGCGGTGGGTTGAGCTGATTCAACAATTGCATGCGCGCCATGTGACGCATCTCTTTGAATGTGGTCCCGGTAAAGTTTTATCGGGTTTAGTGAAGCGTATAGAAAAAACATTATCGGTACAGAGTATGAATAGCCCGGCGTCTTTAAATGAAGCGCTACTGATATTGAATAAAATGAGGGATCTGCATGAGTGATTTGCAAGGTAAAGTCGCACTAGTGACGGGGGCGTCGCGTGGGATTGGGGCTGCGATTTCTGAATTATTAGCCGCGCGTGGTGCTTATGTGATTGGAACGGCGACAACGGCGGATGGTGCGCATCGGATTGATGATTTTTTTAAGACGCATCAATTGTCTGGTGAGGGGGCAACATTGGACGTGACGAATCAAGAAAGTGTTGATACACTTTTGGAGTCGTTATCCTCACGTGAGAAAACGCCTTTAATATTAGTTAACAATGCCGGTGTAACAGCGGATAATTTATTGCTGCGTATGGAAGATGACGAGTGGTATCGCGTGATAGAAACAAATTTAAATGCCGTATATCGTTTGAGTAAAGCGTGTTTAAAATCGATGTTCAGAGCACGCTGGGGCAGAATTATTACCGTAGGATCGGTTGTGGGATCGTCAGGAAACCCAGGGCAAGTGAATTATACGGCGGCAAAAGCAGGTTTAATTGGATTTTCGAAATCGCTTGCACAAGAAATGGGAAGTCGTGGTATTACTGTAAATGTCGTGGCACCTGGGTTTATTGATACTGATATGACACGAGAGTTACCGGATGTGATTAAAGATGAAATGCTAAAACGTATTCCGTTAAAGCGTTTTGGACAAGTGAAAGATATTGCTTCAGCTGTTGCTTTTTTAGCGTCAGATGGTGCAAATTATATTACCGGTGAAACCATTCATGTGAATGGTGGTATGTATATGGACTAAAAAAGGTTGCGTTATTTTTTGAATTGAATAAACTGACGCATCATGGATTTTTACTAAACCGAAAGAGGAAATGCACAATATGAGTACAGTAGCAGAACGAGTTCGTAAAATTGTTGTGGAACAATTAGGCGTGAAAGAAGAAGAGCTCCGAAATGATGCTTCGTTTGTGGATGACTTAGGTGCTGACTCGTTAGATACAGTTGAGTTGGTGATGGCGCTTGAAGAAGAGTTTGAAACAGAGATCCCAGACGAGAAAGCCGAAAAGATTACAACGATTCAAGATGCGATTGATTATATTGAAGCGAATTTACCTGATAAGGAATAAGACATCCTAAATATGCGTGGGCGTTTTATTGTACTAGAAGGGTTAGAAGGCGCTGGAAAATCGACGGCAATAGCGACTATTCAGCATTTTCTTGAACCTCGAGTGACATTGCTGACCACGCGAGAGCCTGGGGGGACCAGTGTTGGTGAGTCGATACGAGAGATTCTAAAACACGCGTCTCACTCAGCGCCAGTTGAAGCAAAGTCTGAGCTATTGTTGTTTTATGCCGCACGCGTGCAATTGTTGCATGAGGTTATTCTTCCTGCATTGGCGCGTGGTGACTGGGTTTTAGCCGATCGCTTTGAGCTTTCTACATTTGCTTATCAAGGTGCTGGGCGTGAACTGGACATGATGTTTATTCACCAATTATCTGATTATTGTTTATCAGGTTTTCAACCAGATTTGCTTCTTTTTCTTGATTTACCACCCGACATAGGGTTACAACGCGCTTTACAACGAGGTAAGATAGATCGCATCGAAATGGAATCGAAAACATTTTTTGAGCGTGTTTATCAAGGCTATCATGAGCAACTTAAGCATTTTAAATATGTGAAAATGATTGATGCCACTCAATCTGTAGATGAAGTACAACAGGCCATTCAACAAGTTTTAGAAACCTATCTGAATACGTATGGATGATATCAGCAAAGCAATATCGATTGATGAAATAGAAGCGCATCATGCTTTGTGGCGCTCTTACTTACCGTTATTATCTTCTGGATCCTTGCCACAAGCGTTGCTGTTACTGGGTCCCAAACATGCGCATATGCGTGCATTTGCTTATCGTTGGATAGCAAGTGTGTTTTGTAAAGAAACGGAGCTTAAGCCCTGTGGCAGATGTCGTTCTTGTGAAGCCATTCAGAAAGGGATGCATCCTGATCTTGAAGTCATCACGAAAGAAGATGGCGCTACAGCCATCAAAATTGAGCAAGTCCGCACTTTACAAGAAACAATTTATCAAACACCTTCTTGGCAGGAATTGCGTTTTGTTTTACTTTTCCCCTTAGATTTTTTAAATTTAGCAGCAAGTCATGCACTTTTAAAGCTTCTTGAAGAGCCGCCGAAACATGTCATGTTTATTTTAATTTCGGAGCATTATCAGGTATTACCGACATTGATGAGCCGATGCCAGCGACTTTTTTTTCATGCATCCGAAAGCTTCAGACAGCTTCATGAGAATTATTTGAATATCGCCTCTCATTATCCAAAGACATCTTTACGTTATCAATTGAAAGACGAGCAAGACAAATTAGGTACGACTTTAGCATGCCTTTTAAATAATGAGATTGATGTTTGTCAAGCCGCTGTAAAATGGAAAAAAATTGAGCTTGATGATTTTTTATGGTTTTTCTATCTTTTTACAGCAACATGTATTACTAAAATTAAATGTGGTGCGTCTCAAGAGGTGCTTTATACGAATGTTATTCAGCATTTGTGTGCTCGTTTTAAAGAACCGATGCATTTGTATGCAGTGTTGGATAAAACTACGCATATGATGGCAACATTAAAACAGAATGTGACGCTGAATCATGACTTGGTCATTGAAACGCTTTTCTTAAGTTTGATTGAGGCTCCCTATGCATACACCTAATCTTCCGGCACTTGTCGATTCGCATTGTCATCTGATACAACTTGATCTCCCATTGGATAGTGTATTGGCGGAGGCCGCTGAAGCCGGTGTTACGCATTTTTTATGTGTGTGCATTACGCGTGATGACGTTCCTCATTTGGAGCGTTTGGTAGAAAAATATCCTAATATCAGTATTTCAGTAGGCGTACATCCTTGTGAGGACGCAGAAAAAGCATGGGTGACAGAGAAAGAGTTGGTTGCATTAGCTCAGCATCCATCGTGTATTGCGATAGGTGAGACAGGCCTTGACTA
>JAHFRX010000152.1 GCA_023266075.1 Legionellaceae bacterium
AAACTGAATATGCGCGGTATCGCACACTCACTGAACGGATTCGTAATGGTTAAATAAGATCGGCAAATATAATACTTTGGGTTGTCAACAGCCATAAAGGAAAAAGTAAATTAGTATGGTAGAATTCGCGGTTTTATTTTATTTGCGCGCGATTTCTAATTTTTTGCAATTGACCAACAACTGAGGGAAATTCCATGGCTAAGGTTAGTGCGGCTTCAAAATCCTCTGTAAAAACTACGGCTAAAAGCAAAGTGAGTACAGCACGTAAAACCACTGAGAGTGAGGCATCTGCACGCCAATCAGCCAAGCAAAAAAATATAAATAAATCAGCAACCAGCAAATCTGCTAAAACTGTTTCCTCGCCACCCAGGAAGCAGAAAACAGACGTTACCTCTAAACTATTGACACAAAGCAGCGTAAAAACTGCTCGAATTAAAGCTATGCCTACCGCAGAACCACAGGACAAGAAATCCCTCAAAAAGCAAAGCCAAGCAAGCCAACAACTCGCTTCAACGACTGCCGCAAAACCAACTGAAAAATTAAAAGCGAAAGATAAAAAGGCCCGAGAAAAAGCTTTGCTTAAAGAGTTTGAATTACGCCAAGCAGGATCCGAAGAGGAGCAAGAAGCTCGCCGACAACGGCTTAAAACGCTGATTAAGCTTGGCAAATCAAGAGGATACCTCACTTACGCGGAAATTAACGATCACCTACCGGACGATTTAATTGATTCAGACGCAATTGATACGCTAGTTGCCACTTTAAGTGACATAGGTATTGCAGTGTATGAGCAGGCCCCTGACGCCGAGACATTATTGTTAAATGACAATGCGCCATCAGCCACTTCTGAGGATGAAGCCGAAGAAGAAGCTGAAGTTGCGCTCTCTACAGTCGACTCCGAATTTGGCCGTACAACCGATCCGGTGCGTATGTATATGCGCGAAATGGGCACAGTCGAGTTACTCACACGCGAAGGCGAAATTGAAATTGCCAAACGCATTGAAGCCGGCTTAAAAGATATGGTCATGGCTATCTCTGCCTGCCCCGTCACCATATCAGAAATTTTAAGTATGGCTGACCGCGTTACTAACAATGAAGCGCGTATCGATGAAATCATTGATGGTCTGGTTGACCCCAATGCCCAAGCAGAAGAAATGGCTGATAGCAATGCTGAGGACGAAGACCTTGACGATGGCGACGATGATGCTGAAGATAACGAAGATGAGGACGATGAGGGCGATGAGGCGGGAGCCAACGGCGCCTCAGCCAAACAACTAGAAGAGCTGAGAGCAACCGCACTCGAGAAATTTGAGTTGATTCGCACAGAATTTGAAAATATGCGCCACGCTTATGAGCGCGAGGGTTATAAATCCAAACCCTACATGGAAGCACAAAATATCATTCGCAATCAGTTGCTGGAAATTCGTTTTACCGCACGCAATGTAGAAAAACTGTGTGACACCCTGCGTGCTCAAGTTGATGAAGTGAGAGCTGTCGAGCGCGGCATCTTGGCTATTCTGGTTAAGAAATGTGGCATGCCACGACAAGCCTTCATTAGCCAATTCCCAGCTAATGAGATTAATTTAAACTGGATCAACACACTGATTGCTGAAAACAAACCATATAGCCAAATTATTGAGCGGCACTCTCCAGCAATACTCGAACTGCAACAGAAATTAATCGATTTACAAAAACGAGTCGTCTTACCGTTACATGAGCTGCGCGAAGTCAACAAAAAAATGACCGCGGGAGAGCGGCGCGCGCGCGAAGCCAAGCGAGAAATGACAGAGGCGAACTTGCGCCTGGTGATCTCGATTGCGAAAAAATATACCAACCGCGGTCTGCAATTCTTGGATCTCATCCAGGAAGGTAATATTGGCTTAATGAAAGCCGTGGATAAATTTGAGTACCGACGCGGCTATAAATTTTCTACTTATGCAACCTGGTGGATACGTCAAGCGATTACCCGCTCGATTGCTGATCAAGCACGCACGATCCGTATCCCGGTGCATATGATTGAAACCATCAATAAGATGAACCGTATCTCGCGTCAAATTTTGCAAGAAACTGGCTCTGAGCCGGACCCAGCGACACTGGCTGTAAAAATGGAAATGCCAGAAGATAAGGTGCGCAAAATCATGAAAATCGCCAAAGAGCCGATCTCTATGGAAACCCCAATTGGAGATGATGAGGATTCACATTTAGGCGATTTTATCGAGGATGCTAATACACTCGCTCCCGCTGAAGCCACCTGGCAAAGCATTTTGCGTCGTATCGTCCAAGAAGTCTTAGACTCGTTAACCCCACGTGAAGCCAAAGTACTCAGAATGCGGTTCGGTGTCGGACTCTCAAGCGACCATACTTTAGAAGAAGTCGGTAAACAATTTGATGTGACACGTGAACGTATCCGCCAAATTGAAGCTAAAGCACTGCGTAAGTTGCGTCACCCAAGCAGATCAGATAAACTTAAGAGCTTTTTAGACGGCAACTAAACTAAATTAAAAAAAACGGGCCCCTAGCTCATGCTTGGTTAGAGCAGCGGACTCATAATCCGTTGGTGCCGTGTTCGACTCACGGGGGGCCCACCAGCTCAACCCTTACCAGAAAGGGTTGCTCTAATTTAATTAGAGACAAAAAGAAAAACCACATCAAAAACATCGAGATGACCGAGTTTCTACAATCGGTGGCTATACATATAGTGACAAGATTAAGAACGGATGTTACGCAGACTTCAGTTCTTAATTTACATCAACATCACCCGATCCGAGTACTGTCCAAAAACTGCATCAGCCGTAATTAACCTCATCGATTCAGTCATCGTTTGCGCCACTAAAATTCGATCAAATGGATCTCTATGAATCCCTGGTAAAGTGGCTAAGGTCAATGCATGCTCACTCGTCATGGGTAGTTCAGCATAACCATTGTTGATGAGGCCGTAGCGTAATAAACGAGGATCCACCACAAAATCATTTCTTCCCAATGCACGCTTAATCACAATTTCCCAAATACTGATCGAACTAAAATACAGTTCGTGTTGACGATTTTGCAGTACATCATGGATGGATTCAGTTAAGCGCTCAGGTTGTCCTGCTGCCCACAGCAATACATGTGTATCGAGCAAATATTTCATGCGTCACCATAAAAAATGCGCTCAATCTCCGTTTGCCCCATACGATCAAAGTCATCTGGTACAGCAATTTGTCCGGCTAAAAATCCAAGGCGGCGTTGTTCACCAAAACTCGGGGCATCAAGCGGCACAATTTTAGCGATCGGCTTACCTGCTTTAGCGATCACGAATGATTCGCCTTTGGCCACTTGTTCAATCAGCCGTGAAAGGTGCGTTTTGGCTTCGTGAATATTCAGGGTATGCATCACTCCCTCCTCTTTCAAACTTAGTTCAATAGACTTAGTCTATTCTAATCAAGCAGATTGAAACTGTAAAGCAATTTTGTTTAATCGTGATAATCGCTATTTCCACATCTCATGTGTCACCTGTTCGTAGACTAAGACCGTTGCAAAACTGGAGTGAGCCCGGCTTACTAGACATCCGAGTTAATGATTAAATAAATTAGGTTGGAAGTATAAAGCCTCCTTTTTTTGAGGGGATAGATAGCCATTAAAAGAGTGATGCCGTTTTGTGTTGTAGAACAATTCGATGTAAGCAAACAGGGATGATCTCGCATGATGTAAGTCCTTAAATGATTTGTAAGGGCATTCTGTTTTCAATGTTTTGAAGAAGCTTTCAGCGACAGCGTTATCGTAGCAATTGCCTTTACTGCTCATGCTTTGCCGAACACGGGACATAGCGAGTTGTAGGCGGAATTCGCTGGATGCATATTGGGCGGATTCAACCGGTCGTCGCAACACTAGATTGCTGAACAGAATTCAGGTACTCGTCCAGCGCTTCTGCTGGAGTCTTCCAGCCAAGCGTTTTCCGAGGCCTGGAATTCAGTGTATTAGC
>JAHFRX010000021.1 GCA_023266075.1 Legionellaceae bacterium
AGATAGGAGTTCTTGCCAAATCGTTGCAGGTCTTTGTATTGGTGCGGATGATGCTTTTAAAAATACGCAGGGCTCGTGGCCGCTGTGGTTTAAAGTGAATGGTCAATCAGTGCCCTATGAGGTGCAGTATGGGGATATCGTGATTTTTCGTGGACACAGCGTAGCGCATTGGCGTGAGCCTTTTCGTGGTGAGTGGTTTATTTCAGCTATTTTTGGATTTGTGGAGCAAGAGGGTCCGTTCGCTTTTCAGAAATATGATCAACGTGCAGCTTTAGGTTTACCCCATGTCGGTATGTTTCGTTGGACATGGGGTTGTTTGAAACATCGGCTTAAAGCTTGTCTTCAACAACGATAGGTGGAAATCTGTCTGCATAATTGAGTGGTTGTGCATTGAGACTCAGTGCAACGTTGAGTGCAAGCTGTGATATCTCTGTGGCCACCGGATGTGTATGAAGAGCAATAGGGTCACCAATATCCGCGTGTTGCCTAATCTCTTGATGTAAAGGAAGTGTACCTAAGTGTGTTGTATGGTGTTGATTGGCCAGTATCGCCGCCCCGCCTTCACCAAATAAAGCCGCGGTATGCCCACAAGCCTCGCAAACATGACACGACATATTTTCGATGATGCCTAAAAGCGGGATATTGGTTTTTTCAAACATGGTTAATGCTTTATGAGCATCGTTTGTTGCAACTTGCTGTGGTGTCGTGACGACAATAGCGCCAGACAGTGGAATTTTTTGCACGAGACTGAGTTGAATATCTCCTGTACCCGGGGGTAAATCGATAAAGAGATAATCCAAATCATCCCATGCTGTGATATCTAGCATTTGAATGAGTGCTTTGGCGAGCATAGGGCCACGCCAGATCAGTGTGTCATTGGTTTCGTCAGTTAAATAACCTATCGACATTGCCTGAATGCCATGCGCCATGATAGGCAAATATCGACCGTCGATAACGTCAACGGGCTTTATTTCGCCAAGCATTGTAGGGATACTTGGGCCATAAATATCTGCATCTAAAATCCCCACGCGTGCGCCAAGCCGTGCAAGACTTACTGCTAAATTGACCGCTAATGTAGATTTTCCTACACCACCTTTGCCCGAGCCGATAGCAATCGTATTTTTAACGCCTTTCAGTGAGCGGCCTGGAAGTTGCGTGCGGTGGGCTTGAATGTGAATTTGATGGAATTGTTCGCGCAATGATGGTTGCATATAGCACTCATGTTTCATAAAATCGCTATTTTAACATGGATAATGAGATTTGTGCTTAATGAATTTTCAGAAGACTAACCTCATGCTCAACCCATGTTTCACTAGCGAGATAATATAAGCCACATCGAATAGGCATCGGATAAATGTGGCTTAAGTGTTTTGCATAAGCTTCAATTTGTTGCTGATGTTTGGGTGAGGGTTGACCGGTTTTAAAGTCGATGATCCAACGCGTGCCATGTTCTTCAAATGTCCTATCAATGATGCGTGTATATAGTGTCCCTTGCTCTTTCACCAATAGCGCATATTCGTTGTGCTCGTGAAGATGTGGCTGAATGATCCAGCGCCCAATTGGTGTGTGAAATAAAGGATAAAGATAAGTACGGATTTCTTGAAGCATGGCGTGCGTATCTATCACGCCTTGTTGTTTTAGTGAAAGATGTGCAAGATTCCAAGGGATCTCTGTAAAATGTTGTGGATGATAGGTGCAAATCCATTGCAGTAGTGTATGTGTTGCAATGCCAATCAAGCGTGGTTCTACCGCTGTATTAACAAATTGCTTTGTTGATACAGCATTTGAATTTTCCGGTATGAATGGATGTTGAGACGTATAGAAAGCGTCAGGTAAGCGTTGTGTGTTGACGGCTTTGATATCTTGAATATTATCAATTTGTGCTGTTTCAATGGTTTCAAAGTTTACGTGCTTGAGTAAATTTTTGAAGGTATTTGCAATGGTTGTATGCTGAAAATCAGAGAGATACAATCTACTCTTAGCGCGTGTAATGGCAACATAAAGTAGCCGTTGTTGCTCATACAGTTCTTTTTCTTTATCTAATTTACTTAAATAGTCATACAAAGGACTGGTGTCTTCGTGTGTTGCTTTA
Source organism: Legionellaceae bacterium (assembly GCA_023266075.1). Taxonomy (GTDB): domain Bacteria; phylum Pseudomonadota; class Gammaproteobacteria; order Legionellales; family Legionellaceae; genus JAGVJT01. The sequence goes on from JAHFRX010000021.1 coordinate 2,093, forward strand.
AGTGGTGAAACTAAAATCAAATCGTCTGCTTCAGAAGGTAAAGTAAGCCATCGTAGTAAAGGTTGATGTATTTGCAGTGTTCTTGAGCTGAGGCCTGGTAACATGACACAATCAAATTCTAAGCCTTTGGCTTTATGAATGGTCATAATATGTACGCGCGCGGCTTCTGCTTGTTTTGAATACAGTTCGTTAAATGCATTTTTAAATGTATCAGGGTCACTGAGTAAACCATCTTTTTCATATTGTTCGACTAAATTGAGATACTCGTGTAAATCGATTCGTTCGCGTGTGGTTAAAATAGCCTTGAGATGCAGTGATTGAAGTGTGTTTAAAATCCATTGCGCAAGTGGTTGTTGTTGTCGATGTAGCAGCGCGTGAAAGATTATTTCATAACAAAATCGAGCACGTATCTGACCTTCTTCACTCAGTTTCTGATATGTATCCTCGTGTGACAAGGCCTCAAAAAGAGAATGTTTTTGATTGATATGAGACAGTGTGAGGAGATCTTCTAAAGATAATCCACACCAAGGGCTACGTAAAAAAGATGCCCAAGCGAGATTTGATCCTGGCATTAATAAACATTGCGTTAACGACCACGCGTCTTGAATATGTGGTAATTGTGAAAGCCAATCAATATCAATCCCTTGATAAGGGATATTCGCTTCTCGTAGTGCTCGAATGATGGGTGAAAGTTGGCGACGTGATCGTACTAAAATGGCAATATTGTCGTTAGGATATTGGGTCAATTCTTGCTGAATACAGGCTAAAAGATGTTGTGCTTCATTTTCTTTTGTGGAAAATTGTTGTGCGTTGATACAAGCGTTATGATGTTCCGGATGAACTGCTGTGGCAGGATGAAACATAATCGCACCTGTTTCTAAATCATTTTCCAGTGGGAAAATGTCTTGAAAATATTGATTAATCCATTGGACAAGCGAAGCGTTTGCCCGAAAATTGCACTCAAGCTGTAAAAATTTTAATTTAATCGGACCAATGCCTTGATGTTTTGCGCGTAAAAATAAACCAACCTCTGCACTCCTAAAACGATAAATTGATTGCATCGGATCGCCAACAACGAATATCGTTTTTCCTTCTTGAAATCCTTCGACTAATTGGCTGATAAGCTCAAATTGTTGAATAGATGTGTCTTGAAACTCATCAATCAAAAGATGATGAATGCTATTATCTAAATACAGTGCGAGATCAGTGGGTGTATCGTTGATGGTTAATGCTTGATGTGCTGCTGCAGCGACGGCAGTAAAGTCAGTGCAATTGTGTTCTTTCCAGATCAGTTCTAAATGTGCTGTTAGGAGCGGTAGTAGCGCGAGTAATGCCTGTAACGTATGCCATGCTGATTCAGGATAAGTCGGCGAAGGCAACTGGCGTACGCGAAGTAGAGCTTCTAAACATTGTGGCAATTGTGACAGCGTTTCTAGTAAACCTTTGCTTTCTTCTTTGAGTGCAGTGTAGATATTTTTATCGCATGCATCTCGTCTCAGTCCTACGTGATGGTCAAATGCTTTACGCCATGTGAGTTGTGATGTGAGGAGGAGTGAGCCTAATCCATGAGCGATGGCGGGGTTAAGTGTCTCCCATGTTTGCCATGTGGTGAGTATAAACCGTGGTGACGTTGGATTGTTTTCAATATTGGCGATTTGTCTTGCAAGTGTCATGAGTCGTGTGACCAAATGCTGGGGAACACTGGCTTTAAAGCGTTTAATCTCATGCGCTTCGATTGAAGAGAGCGCTTTTTCAAAATCGACTTTTCCTTGTTGTCGCGCCGTAAAAAGCTTACGTAGCCATTGCTCGCGTGTTTTGAGTTGGTCACTTAAAATTTGAATGACGTTGTCCTGACGGTTATCAAAATGTGTGAGTAAAGTCATCAGTGCGGGTTGATATGTCGCGTCTTCTAGCGCATGTTTAAAGCATGATCTCGCTGCTTTTTGATAGAAGAATAGTGGTTGATCGGTGATATTGGCATAAGGAATATTGCGCTCAAAAAGTGGCATGGCGTGTGTGAGTGTTTGGCAGAGTGAATCGATGGTCGTGATGCGAAGTCGGTGTGGTAATGTGAGTAATTGCCATTGCTGGCGCGTGTTTTGTGCCAGTGCATCTTTTGCATAATGTGTTGTTTTTTGTTGATGAATGTTGACGGATGGCTCATCTCGTTGAGCACGTGTGAGTGCTAATAGAACACGTTCTCGCATTTCATGAGCGGCTTTTCTGGTGAAAGTGAGTGCCACAATTTGTTCAGGCTCTTGCACACGACTTAATAAACGTAAAAATCGTTGTGTGAGGACTTCTGTTTTACCTGAGCCTGCAGGTGCTTGCAGTAAACAGGATACGGTCGGGTCGGTGGCGTCAACGCGTGCTTTTTCATCGATGAGCATGTGTCTTCCAAAGTTATTTAAGATGCAGTGCAACAAAGCCTGCAATACATAGTAAAAAACTGATATACAGTAAATTGAGTGTTTTATTCTCTATTTGATTACCGACTTTAGCACCGACTCTCGCCGAAATGAGACAAAATGGCGTGAGGATAGCTGTTGCAAAGAGACTAACATAACCTAATGAGTAAGGTGCTAATCCCGATTGATGCCAGCCTGCAATGATCATCGATATACTCCCTAAAATGCCGATGAAAACACCGGTGACGGAAGAGATAGCTATCGCTTTTTTGAATGGGTAGCAGTACCACGTAAAATAAGGCGTGGTCATTGTGCCGCCGCCGATGCCGAGTAGTACAGACAAAACACCAATGAGAAAGCCTGCGATGTAGTAAGACCCTCGTGAGATTGATTTTGCGCGTTGTTCTGGTGGATATTTTTTACTGAATAACATGTAGCCAGCACAACATAATAGATAGATGATAAAGATGATTTGAAGCATCGATGAGGATAACCGGTGAAAACCGAGACTTGTGAGTACTAAGCCAAGAAATACAGGTGGAATCCATTTTTTAAGGACCACAACATCAAGGTGTTGTAATTTATATTGCTCATAAGAGGCTGACAGTGTACTTGGGACAATAATGGCTAATGATGTTGCAACGGCCTGGTGCATCACTTGCGCCTCAGATGTGCCCAGTTTAGGCAATAAATAAAGAAACATTGGAATGAGAAAGCTGCCTCCACCAATACCAAATAAGCCCGCAGTAAAGCCTGAAAAGAGGCCGCCTAAGACAAATAATCCAATGAGTATCAGCATGATTATTTAAGCTCGCGGCGTAAAATTTTACCCACATTTGTTTTGGGTAATTCTTTGTAAAATTCAATCAACTTTGGAACTTTGTAAGCAGCTAAATGTTTACGACAGTGCGCAATGACTTGAGTCTTTGTCAGTACGTCATCACGCTTGACAATACACGCCTTCACTTTTTCATCAACATCGCCTTGATGGACACCGACAACACCAACCTCAAGAACGCCAGGTATCATGCTGATCACTTGTTCGACTTCATTGGGATAAACATTAAATCCCGAGACTAAAATCATATCTTTTTTTCTATCGACAAGATAAACATATCCCTGTTCATCTATACGTGCGATATCTCCTGTTCTTAAAAATCGATCCTTCCAGAAGACCAAGTCTGTTTCATCTTGATGCTCCCAATAACCTGGCATCACTTGTGGACCTTTGACACACAGCTCGCCTGTTTCACCCAGCGGGACTTCAAAACCATTATCATCGCGAATCGAGACGTCTGTTGAAGGTAATGGTAAGCCAATACTGCCGTTATATGTTTCTAAATACATAGGATTAATGGTGACTGCAGGACTCGTTTCTGTGAGGCCATAGGCTTCGAGGACGCGGGAATGTGTTTTCTCACGCCAAGCGAGGGCGACACTTTTTTGTAAGGCCATGCCACCCGATAATGAAAGCTTGAGTTTTGAAAAATCTATCTCATCAAAGAGTGGGTGGTGTATCAGGGCATTGAATAATGTATTCACGCCCGTGATAGCTGTGATTTTAAGATACCGAATTTCTTTGATAAATTGAATTAAGTCACGTGGGTTGGTGATCAAGATATTTTCAGCACCAAATTTTAAAAAGGTTAAGCAATTGGCTGTTAAAGAAAAAATATGATAGAGCGGTAGTGCTGTGACAATTTTATCTTCAGTGTTCATATGCAGTGGATCTATCCAGGCGGATGCTTGTAGTACGTTTGCAAGCAGGTTCCCGTGTGTAAGAATAGCACCTTTGGCTATCCCTGTTGTGCCACCGGTATATTGGATAAATGCGGTGTCTTGTTGTGTGATGACTTCTTGTATTAAGCGTGCTTGTGACGGGACGAGTGCTTTTCGAAAGGGGATGGCATGTGGAAGCGAAAATTTTGGCACAAGACGTTTCACATATTTGACGATAGCATTGATAAAGAAGCGCTTGAAAAAAGGGAAAACATCGCCTATTTCAGTCACAATGATATGTTTTAGATTGGGCAGTTTAGGGCGTGCCTCTTCAACCGTTTTCGCAAAATTAGTGAGAACAACGAGTGTGTTTGCTTGGCAGTCTAACAATTGATGGATAATTTCATCACAGGTATACAGAGGATTCGTATTCACGACAATGCATCCTGCACGTAAAATACCGAAAAGCGCGATAGGGTATTGTAAAAGATTAGGGAGCATAATGGCGACACGATCGCCTTTTTTCAGACCTAAGCGTTGCAAATACAGTGCAAAAAGACGGCTATAATGGTCAAGCTCTTGATAGGTAACCGATACGCCAAAATTTGTATATGCTTTTTTTGTTGTATACAATCGGCAAGATTCCTCAAACAGATGGACCAATGAGCTATATTGATTGAGATTGATCTCATAAGGAACACCTTCTTGATAGTGACTAAGCCACAGTTTATCCACTTGTTGACCTTCTGTTACGGGTTTGTGCGTGCTAGTATAAACAAAAATACTGAAAAACCAAATAAGGACACGCCTTAGGATGACAACAGATAATCTATTGAAAACTCAAGCGTTTAAATTGAAAGGTCGTTTATTTACGTTTACAGTGCTGCAATTGCAGTCGGTGGTGTGTGAAGTTATTGTGAAACAATTGATAGAAATGGTTTCTCAAGCACCGAAATTGTTTGAAAACACACCGATTGTTCTTGATTGCTCCGCAATTGACAGTGATGCACTGGATTTATCTTCTCTTTGCCAAATGATTCGAGAGCTTGGTGTTGTCCCGATTGCAATTCAAGGAGGCAATGCTTTTTTACAAACGTGCGCAAGAGCATTGGGTTTGGCGGTATTAAATGCTTCAGCAACGCATGATAAACCGTTAGAAACCAGTATCGATACTGTAACGACATCTATCACGAAATCAAAACGAGTGAACAGCCCCATTCGCTCAGGTCAGCAAATTGTCAGTAAAGCGGCTGATTTGATTATTGCAGCATCAGTGAGTCATGGTGCTGAGGTGTTATCTGAAGGTAATATTCATGTGTACGGTGCATTGCGTGGTAAAGCGCTAGCGGGCATGAATGGTGATCGAGATGCGCGTATTTTTTGCTTGTCACTCGATGCGGAGTTGGTGTCTATTGCAGGATTTTATCTTGTACGAGAAAGCTTGCATCCGGTAACCTCTCCTTGTCAAATCTATTTGCAAGATGAGCAAATAAAAATCGATACGCTATGAATGATGTTGTTTTTATTTCCGATTTACATCTTCATCCGGATATTCCTTTCCTAACAGCGCGTTTTGAGCGATGGGTGTTATGGGCGCTTGAAAACACGCGTGCGGTTTATATTCTTGGCGATTTCTTTCATGCGTGGGCGGGTGACGATACGTTGGATGATTGGAGCTTAGGGATTGCGGCGATGTTGAGGCAGTTTCATGAGCATCATATCCCAGTGTATTTGATGGTGGGCAATCGTGATTTTTTGTTGGGTCAGCATTTTGCAGATGTAGCGAAAGTGCGTATGATGAATGAGCCTATGGCGATTGAATTAGGTCATTATCACGTGCTTTTAGTGCATGGCGATCGTTATTGTACACGAGATACAGCACATCAATGGTTTCGAAAGCTCACACGACATCCACTATTTAGCCGATGTTTTTTGACATTACCGCGAGCGCTTCGCGTCAATATTGTTTGTCGAGTACGGATGCAGAGTCAACGTCGGCATCTACCGGATGAGAAGATGGCTGTTGTTCCTGAGGCACTGGGCTTAGATGCTACTCGATATGCGGTCGATGTGATTGTTCATGGCCATACGCACCAACCGATGCGTGTTCAGCATCAGAATGATGGCAGGCCTTTTGAGCAAATTGTGTTAAGTGATTGGGAAGAAAAAGTTTTTGTTTTGTGTTACAATGAAACTGAAATGTTTCATTATGTTGAGTACTGTTAGGAGAGTGATGATGCCAAAACCAGCCCCGATACCACCGGTTGCGACAGAGAAATCAACAATCAAGGAGACGAAAGAGTTAGTTACTACAGTGAAAAATCAGATTGCTGAGTATGAAAAAGGCTTGAGAACGCAACAGCAACAAGCAGACGAGACCGCGCGTCAATCACGTATCGCACTTCTTGATCAAAAAGTACAAAAGCTCATGTATGGCGATCCTGATCAGAGAGGTAGTGAGCAGGAAGCGTTCATGTCGGTTGCAGAGGAAGCCGCGAGGACTTCAGGCGGTAAAAGTTATGAAAACCTTAAATCTACGTATCAAGATTTAGTGCGTTTATGTCTTGCACTATGTTACGTGCTTGCGGCGTTTTTCCGTGTGGAGCATCGTATTGCCGGTGGTCTTTCGGGGATTTCAAATATTGCGCGTCAGGTGATTGGTGCTGTCAGTCGTTTATCTGGGACAACGGTTGAATTACACGAAGACATGCTCAAAGCAAGCCAGTGCGATAAGGATGGTAAAGTGACGTGTGAGGCGCTACCCCAGTCACTCTTTAGCAAGGGTACGCCACCAGACATGATTAAAACACTCTCGAATGCAAATGAGTTTTTAGTGACGGCGTTTTTGATGCATCATGGTTATGAATTTAATGATAAAGATGAATATCGTCGAAAAAAAGTGGATGGTTCATGGGAAAAGTTAACATCTACGAAATTTGAAACACTGAAAAATGATCCTGATACAGGTTTGAAATGGTTTGCGGAGAAACATCTTCCTGTTCGATTGACGTCTAACGCGATGGGACCGACGGGTAAGCGTGTGCCTGACCCCGAACCGTTGACGCCAAGTAGTCCTACACCCACACCTACACCCACACCCACAACACCAACGCCAAGACCTGGATCATAGGACGATATTGATGTATGTGTTGGGCATAGAATCTTCTTGTGATGAAGCGGCTGTTGCTATTTATCATGAGCAATCAGGTCTTCTTGCCCATACAATACACTCGCAGATTGCGACACATCAATGTTACGGCGGTGTTGTTCCGGAGCTTGCGTCGCGTGATCATGTGACGCACATGGTGCGTTTAGTGGATGAGGTTTTGCATCAAGCACATCTTAAAAAAGAAGCGCTCACTGCGGTGGCTTATACCGCGGGCCCAGGTCTCATCGGTGCTTTGCTGGTAGGCGCTTCTTTTGCGAAGAGTTTTGCTTATGCGCTGGGTATTCCCGCGATAGCCGTACATCATCTTGAAGCACATTTACTGGCCGCGATGCTGGACAATTCGGCGATTCAATTTCCTTTTCTCACCTTGCTGGTGTCTGGTGGACATACGCAACTTATTCATGCACGTTCTTTGGGGGCGTATGTGTTGTTAGGTGAAACATTGGATGATGCCGTCGGAGAGGCGTTTGATAAAACGGCAAAATGTATGGGTTTGCCCTATCCTGGTGGGCCACAAATTGCATCGCTTGCAGATGCCTGGACTGATAATATGATGGCATTTCCTCCATTTCCGCGCCCTATGCTCAATAAACCAGGCTTGATGTTTAGTTTTAGTGGGTTGAAGACACATGCATTGTATGCCTGGCAAGACAGTCAGCAAGATGATGCCGCTAAAATTGCGATTTCACGTGGTTTTCAAGATGCGATTGTCGATGTTTTTCGTGTGAAGTGCGCGCGCGCACTTCAAGAGACGGGGTTAACACAACTTGTTGTTGCAGGTGGTGTCGGTGCGAATCGCGCGTTGCGTGCTGCGCTCATAACGCTTGGAGCGTCATTAAAGGTGAGTGTTGACTTTCCGCGTCCAGAATTTTGCACAGATAATGGTGCTATGGTGGCTTATACCGGGTTCTTACATTTACAAGCCGCTCAACAAGATACATCCCTTTCTATTGTTGCAAAGGCACGCTGGCCTTTTACTTCTTAAAATTCATCTTGGGCTCAGTTTTGTTGAGGAGCCGTTGGATGTTGTCATGATGTTGATAAATAACAAGGCTTGAGAGTGCTAATAAAGGTAAAAAAGCACCTTTGTCTTGTGTAAAGAGGATCGCTAGAGGCAAAAGTACAAGTGCGACAATTGCAGATAAGGAAGAAATTCGCGAAATAATGGCGGTGACAAGCCATGCTAAGATAATGAAAATACCGAGTTCAGGGTGAAATCCCAGCAAAGCGCCTAACGTTGTAGCGACACCTTTACCACCTTCAAAATTAAAAAACACCGGGTAAATGTGTCCTAGAACGGCTGCAAGAACAACCAGGCCTGAGCAGAATGCACTTAATCCAAAAAGATGTGCGAATAGGGCGGGTAGCGTGCCTTTTAGCATATCACCGACCAAAACAAGGATGGCATAAGGCTTACCTGCAATACGTAATATATTGGTCGCCCCAGGATTCTTTGAGCCTTCAAGTCTGGGATCGGGTAAATGAAATATTTTTGCAACCAGGATTGCCGAGCAAATTGAACCCACGAGATATGCGATAAGAATGAAGATAAAGGTAAAGATCCAGTTGGACATCGGTATTTGTCTATGTAACTTGAGTTGTGTACATTTTATGGCGATTGTTTGTATAAAACAAGTAGGTGGTGGGGGTGTATTAATTTGAGATTGTCATTTAAGCCAAGGACATGAGCCATGTTCCTCAAACAATCTCTCAATTTCCGCATTTCCGGCAGCAATGTCTTGGGCCGTTTGTCCGAAACGGTTTAAAATACTGGCGTCAGTGTCAGGGCATGACAATAATGCCTCCACCATTGTTGAGTGACCATCGCGTGCAGCCAGCATCAATGCAGTCCAACCATCATTATCTTGTTGATTCACCTCAATCCCTTGATGCCTCAATAACGCCGCCACAATTGCTAGGTTACCGCTGTAGACAGCCCACATCAATGCAGTATGACCATCATTACTTCGTTGATTCACCTCAATATTTTGATGCCTCAATAATGCCTCCACAATTGCTAGGTTATTACCGCCTGCAGCCCGCATCAATGCAGTCAAATCATCATTATCTCGTTGATTCACCGCAATCCCTTGATATGCCAATACCGCTCGACTGTCTTGATATGCCAATACCGTTCGCCTGTACTGCCTCAATAATGCCTCCCCCATTGCTTGGTTATTAGCGCCCGCAGCCTGCATCAATGCAGTCAAATCATCATTATCTTGTTGATTCACCGCCACCTCTTGATGTGTCAATAACGCCTCCACAATTGCTAAGTGATCACCGTTTACAGCCCACATCAATGCGGTATTACCCTCAGGAGATCGCCAATTCACGTCAATACCAGGGTCTCTCAGTAAAGCAGGATCGGCTAATAATGCTTGTATCGCGTTCCTATCACCCATCACCGCGGCACGCATTAAGTCCTCACCACGTCGAGCACTTTCTCCTAAGTCTTGCATATATCACCTACTTCCTCTGAATGATTAATTTATAAGCACAAATTAACTATAGCATACTTTAAGACTCATCAGAAAACAGGAACTTAAACGGTTTGTCGAGGAAATCATGGAAGAAGGGCGTCTTTTAAAACCATAGCAATTCACGCGTTTAAAATTGCGTGATGCGTTTTAGTGTAGCATACTGAGGCGATGAGCTGTTTGTATCGTCAGAAAATATGTTAAAAATTGCATTATTAGGTGGTACGTTTAATCCAATTCATTGGGGGCATATTCGTATCGCAAAAGCGCTTTTACGGCATGGAAAATTTGATCATTTTTATTTCGTGCCTTGTAAACATCCGCTCCTTGATAAGACGGCAGAAACAACAGTCCATGCGCGTCTTGAAATGCTTGATATCGCGTTAAAACCATATCCTGAGTTTGAGATTGATTACACTGAAATTGTGCGTACAACGCCTTCTTACACCATAGAAACATTGCATACATTTCGTCAGCGGTTTGGTGATCATGCCTCACTTTCTTTTGTGATAGGGGGGGATAGCTTTCTACAACTTCCAAATTGGCATCTTTCTGAAAAATTATTGACATTGGCGCATTGTATTGTTGTGGATAGACCTGGTGAACAGACTGAATTTTCTAACGTATTACACGATCTATTCATTGCTCATGAAGTGCAGGATATTCAAGAAATCATGACGCATACGTGTGGAGCGCTTTATCGCTATTGTGCAGGTGTTTATGCCATTTCATCCAAAGATATTCGTAAAAAAATTATGTTGGGTGAAAAAACATCCGGTTTATTGCCGACTAAAGTTCGGCGTTATATTGATCAACATGATTTATATCTTAAAATAAGCTAAACTTGCCGCAAAAAATAATGTGGTTATTTATGCGCAATTCTGTTTTTTATCAATTAGGTCTTTTCATTTATCGATTCAAATGGCTTGTGTTAGGTCTTTCCTTGGCATGTTTGTTGGGATGCTTGCCTTTTATTGGGCATATTATGTCGCCATTTCAATCCACAGGATTTATTGATGAGACATCGGAAAGCGCCACGACGCAAGCGTGGTTAGATAAAAAATTAAAATTTCATCATGAGAATCAATTTATTGTGCTCTATCATAGTAAACATCTCACGACATCTCATCCGTTGTTTCATTATAAAATGAAACAGTCGCTGATGATGTTGGATGATTTTTCAATGAAGCACGATATTATTTATCCTGAGATGAATACCGATCAAATTTCAACAGACAAGCATTCAGCGTTTGCTGTTGTCACGTTTCATTTGTCTAAACCGATGTCTTCAGCGCTGTTGAAGACAT
>JAHFRX010000153.1 GCA_023266075.1 Legionellaceae bacterium
AGGTACAGATTTATTGTTGAAAAGTGGTGTAAGAGATTATAAGTCAAAGTGTAAGTCTGAAAAGCAACCTGGTCAGCATGGTGATAAGCGTGCGCGATTAGGTAACTATGGTTTACAGTTACGTGAAAAGCAGAAGATTAAACGTATTTACGGCATGCTTGAGAGACAGTTCCGTAACTGCTATAAAAAAGCAGCGCGTGGAAAAGGTGCGACGGGTGAGAATTTGGTGGTGTTACTAGAAAGCCGTTTGGACAATGTTGTTTACCGTATTGGATTCGCAAGTACGCGTTCAGAAGCAAGACAGTTGGTGTCGCACAAAAGTATCTTAGTGAATGGCTCGGTAGTCAGTATCGCATCCTATGTTGTTAAGCCAGGCGATCAAATTACTGTACGTGAGAAATCGCGAAGTCAGGCTCGAATTGTAGCAGCGCTTGCGCTGTCCGAACAACGAAATGCATGTGATTGGATAACGGTTGATACAACAACATTTAAAGGCACATACACGACAGTGCCTACGTTAGCAGATTTGTCAGGTGTATTTAACGTCAATTTGGTCGTTGAACTTTATTCTAAGTAAGATCTGGAGCATAACCAAATGTATACTGATATTAATGAAATGTTAACGCCGAATGTGCTGAAAGTACAATTTGATGCTCCAAATCATAGCCGCGTCGTTCTTGAGCCATTGGAGCGTGGTTTTGGTCATACCTTGGGCAATGCGATTAGGAGGATTTTGATTTCCTCAATGCCTGGGGCCGCGATTACTGAAGTGATGATCGATGGTGTATTGCATGAGTACAGCACAATTGAAGGTGTTGAAGAAGATGTCGTCAACATTCTTTTAAACTTAAAAGACGTTGCGGTAAAAATGACTGTTGGACACACGGCGACACTGACTTTATCAAAAGAAGGTCCATGTCAAGTTACAGCGGGTGATATTCAATTGACACATGGTGTTGAGATTGTGAATCCAGACCTCGTGCTTGCGAACATTAATGAGCGTGGCAAACTGTCAATGACGTTAACGGTTGAGAGAGGCATTGGTTTTCATTCGACCGATACATTTACGCGCAAGTATGACGAAGAGAGTGTGAGTAAGTCTATTGGCAAGCTCAAAATTGATAATACGTTCTCTCCTGTTAAAAAAGTTTCATACACTGTTGAGAATACACGTGTTGAGAACAGAACTGATTTGGATAAGTTGACGATTGATTTGCAAACAAATGGCACATTAGATCCAGAAGAAGCGATTCGTATTTCTGCGAGCATATTGCAGCGTCAATTGCATGCTTTTGTTGATATGCGTTTTGAAGAGTCACAATTAATTAAGAAAGAAACGAATTCTTTTGACCCAGCGTTGCTCAAATCGGTTGATGATCTTGAGTTAACGGTACGATCTGCAAATTGTTTAAAGGCTGAAAATATTCTTTATATTGGCGACCTCGTACAAAAAGCAGAAAGCGAATTATTAAAAACACCTAATCTTGGTAAGAAGTCTTTGACTGAAATCAAAGACGTTTTGGCTGCTCGTACCTTGTCATTAGGCATGAAGCTTGAAAATTGGCCACCCGAGAACTTAGGCGAGTAATCATGAGGAGTATTTGTTATGCGACACCGTAATGTAGGACGCCATTTTGGCAGAACAAGTAGTCATCGAAAAGCGATGTTTACGAACCTATCTTGTGCTTTAATCGAACATGAGCTGATTAGAACAACGTTGCCAAAAGCAAAAGAGTTGCGCCGTTATGTTGAGCCATTGATTACGGCGAGCAAAGAAGATTCTGTGGCATCACGTCGTTATGTGTTTGATAAACTTCGTTCTAAGAGCGCAGTTGGCAAGTTGTTTACAACGTTAGGTCCACGTTATACAGAGCGTCCAGGTGGATATTTACGTATTTTGAAATGTGGTTTTAGACCTGGCGATAATGCACCGATGGCTGTTGTTGAGTTGGTAGACCGACATGTTGCAGGGACTGCAGACGAAGAAGTGTCCACTGAAGCATAGTTGTCATTCTGTATTTTTTTAAAAGGCCAAATTTGGCCTTTTTTTTATTCTCTTTTATAAAGATTTCTTGCCGTTATGATGTGTTCAATATTTTCGCTTGGGTGTTTTTACCAATACATCTAGACAAGAAAAATGGGCTATGACAAACTAATCGAGCTGTTCAAGTTGAAGATGATGCTGCTCATCTGACTGAGATGATTAACGTCATCTTTTTTATAGGAGAGTTCATTTTATGAAAGGCATGATATTTAATGAGTTTTTAAATTATATTGAGCAAGCACTATCATATGACATGGTTGACAAAATAATTCTCCAAGCTCATTTGAAGTCCGATGGCGCCTACACATCTATTGGTACGTATGATTCGGCCGAATTTTTTGCGTTGGTTTCCACATTAGGTGAGATGACGGGGCAGCCTAAAAACAAAATACTGATTGACTATGGCGAGCACTTATTTGCAATGCTTGTAAATAAATACCCTCAATTTGTAACAGAAAAAGAATCTGTTTTTCAATTTCTCCCAATGGTTGAGCAACATATCCATATGGAGGTGAAAAAACTTTATACTGATGCGGAGTTACCAACGTTTCAATGCACTCAACTCTCTTCCAGTGAGTTCGTGATGATCTATACTTCCTTAAAGCCACTTGCTGATTTGGCCGAAGGATTAATTCGAGGTTGCATCCGATTTTATCACGAAAACATAATGCTTACTCGAAAAGATGTCGCATTAAAAAGAGGCTTCCGGTCTAAATTCTTGTTAAAAAAGGCGGCCTAAATATGAACGATTTTGATGTGGTTCTTCGTCACCTTATCCGTGAAAAAAATGCGCGAAAAGAAAGTGAGGAAATTAGTGAAAAAAAACTATATGAATTGTATCTTGCTAATATACGCTTTTCGAAAACGCTCATTTTGCAAAAAAAAATCAGTCGTCAATTAAGGCGGCGTACGCGCGAATTAGAGCGACAAAGGCAACTGGTGACACATGAGCGATCGAATAAACTATTATTAAAAAACATTCTCGAAAGTTGTATCGATTATTCTATTATCGCGATTGATCTTCATGGGAATATTTGGGAGTGGAATAAAGGGGCCGAAAATCGTTACGGCTATACGAGCAATGAGGTCGTCAACAAAAAAAACATCGACTTCTTACAAACGCCTGATGACGTAAAATCAGGCGTATTTAAACAGTTGCTTGAAAGAGCCTATCAAACAGGAAGTGCTAATGGCGTTTTCGTTCGTGTTCGTAAAAATACGTCCCGCTTAACTACTTCAGTTTATATCAACTTGATTAGAAATGATGATGAAAAGCCCACTGGTTATGTTTTGGTTTCTAAAGATATTACTCAGCAAAAGCTAATGGAAGAGCGACTTTTAAAAGTCAATCAAGACCTAGAGCACTTCGCATATATTGCCTCTCATGATTTAAAGGCGCCTTTGCGTGCAATTGAACATTTGTCATCTTGGGTATTGGAGGACGCACAAGAACAAATCAGTGAGGAGTCAAAAAAGAATTTAATGTTATTGCGTGGGCGAGTCCATCATATGTCCGCTTTGATTGAAGGCATATTACAATATTCACGTGCAGGGAGCATGCATGTTGAAGCTGAAGTTGTTGATACTCAAATATTGTTACGTGATGTGGTTGTTGATCTTAAAATAAGCAACCAATTTAAAATCCATTACGCCAAAAATTTTCCTATCTTCAAAACTGCTAAGATTTTGCTGTTGCAAGTTTTTTTAAACCTCATTAGCAATAGCATTAAACACCATGATCGGCATGAAGGTGTTATTGAAATTGGCTGGCGAGACGCTGGTGATTTTTATGAGTTCTTTGTAAAGGACGATGGTCCTGGAATTGAACCGCAGTATTTTGACAAAATATTTCAGATTTTCCAAACATTGCAACCAAAAGACGATGTTGAATC
>JAHFRX010000022.1 GCA_023266075.1 Legionellaceae bacterium
CTGTATACATATCCGGAAGATGGTATAACATGATGTTGTCAAAAAAAGCAAGCGTATTGAATAACTCTTGTTCGTCGCTGGATATCTGTTGATGTTGCCTGACTTTTTCTTTGGCTTGATTTATTTTTTCAAGCAATTGATCATCATATAAAATGCGGTGCATCCGCTGAGTAAAAGCAGTTTCATCATGAGTCAGAATACTCTCAATCCATTTTGTACTGATTCCTTGACAGATACCTTCATCAGTTATCGGAAGCAACGCTTTCAATGCTATGCCACGCAGGATGACTTCATGATGTGTATTATTATACATGATGTTTACCATAACGTCATTGTGTCTATATATAGTATAGACGAGACGTCAGAGTTCTGGATAAATGGTGAGGAATTACAAAAATTATTGATTCATTAAAATCATTTATATCTGGCTATCTGACCAACATAATGAAGTTCGATTAGGATCCCATTTTGCCGTTTTCATCAACGAACAAATCAGTCATAATATCGGTTGGTTGAATATCGCGTGACAGTAGGTTTTTTTAATGTATTATGCCCGTCATATATTTGTCTGTACAAATCAAAAAGAGTCAGGAAAGACGTGTTGTGCTAATATAGGTGGAGCGCTTTTTTTTCACTACCTGAAAGAAAAGCTGCTTGTGTTAAATGCGCATGGGCCAGGTAAAATACGTTTAAGCCAGTCAGGCTGTCTTGGGCGTTGTGGTGAGGGGCCTTGTCTGCTCATTTACCCTGAGGCAATTTGGTATACGTATGCAAACTTTTCCGATCTTGATGAAATTATTGACACACACCTTTTGAAAGATGCGCGCGTTGAGCGCTTATTGCTGCCATAGTTTGTAAACCGCTTTCAAAATTTAATTTTAGATTATACTTGTGAATCGTATTGTTTTTAGTTAAAATCGCCCGTTCAAGAGCTGGGTGACCCAGGTAGTATGGAGTTCATTGCATGAAAACATTTAGCGCTAAACCGCACGAAGTAAAACGTGACTGGTTTGTTATTGACGCGACCAACAAGGTATTAGGCCGTTTGGCTACTGAAATTGCGCGTCGTTTGCGTGGCAAGCACAAAGCAGAATATACCCCGCATGTAGATACGGGTGATTATATTGTGATTACAAATGCTGAGAAGGTCGTTGTGACCGGTCGTAAATTTAAAGAAAAGACCTATTATCACCATTCAGGTTATCCAGGTGGTATTAAATCGATTTCTTTTGATAAATTACAAGAGAAACATCCAACGCGTATTATTGAGCGAGCAGTGAAGGGGATGTTGCCAAAAAATCCTCTGGGTCGTGAAATGTATCGGAAATTGAAAGTTTATGCGGGTTCAGAGCATCCTCATGTTGCGCAGCAGCCCCAAGTATTAGAGGTTGAGGAATAATTATGGCACAAACGCAATATTATGGTACGGGTCGTCGGAAGAGTTCATCTGCTCGTGTGTTTATGCGTCCTGGCAAGGGTACGATTGTTGTGAATCGTCGTCCTCTTGAGGAGTATTTTGGTCGCGAAACGTCTTGTATGTTGATTATACAACCTTTAGAAACAGTGGATATGTTGTCTAAATTTGATATCTATGCCACGGTTGTTGGTGGTGGTATCGCAGGACAAGCGGGTGCAATTCGGTTAGGTATAGCGCGTGCACTCGTTTCTTATGATGAAAAAGATAGACCTGAAGAGATTGAAGAGCCTTCTTTGGATTCATTCCGTAGAAAGCTTCGTTTGCGAGGTTTATTGACGCGTGACTCACGTCGTGTTGAGCGTAAAAAAGTTGGTTTACATAAAGCACGTCGTGCAACACAGTACTCGAAGCGTTAATCGATAAGATTGACTGAAAACCCCTTGATTGGGGTTTTTTTATAAGTGTGATGAAAAGCGTCGACATTGAACTGGATGCCAAATTGTGAGCGTTGATGAAAAAAAACGCCGTTTTTTGATGCGTGCGTTACGCATTTTAGGTGGTATTGGTGTCATTGGCCTGCTCAGGCCTTTTTTGTCATCTTGGTTACCTCATGCAAAAACACGCCTTCAAGCAGCCCCTCTGCGTGTTTATATTGCAGCGCTGAGCCCTGGTGAAAAGATAACCGTGATGTGGCGCGGAAAACCTGTGTGGATCGTTCGTCGGACATCAACGATGCTAGCCAAATTGAGTGAGCGTAATGACGCACTACGTGATCCTGACTCACTCACGCAACAGCAGCCTTTATATGCTAAAAATCCCTACCGTTCTGTTGAACCCGAGTATCTTGTGCTGGTTGGACGATGCACGCATTTGGGGTGTATACCGTTGTATCAACCTGAACGAGAGAATGGTGGATTTTTTTGTCCTTGTCACGGCTCACGGTTTGATTTATCTGGGCGAGTTTTTAAAGAGATGCCAGCGCCTGTAAATCTTGAAGTACCACCGTATCGTATGATAGGTCGAGATTGGATTGAAATTGGCGGAGTGAGCGCATGAGTCATTTGGGCGATTGGATGAATGCGCGACTACCGTATCGGGAGTTTTTTCGAGAGCAATTTTTAGGATATCGTGTCCCTAATAATTTAAATACTCTCTATCTCTTTGGCATCTTGCTTTTCCTTGTGTTGTCGCTGCAAGTCATCTCAGGTGTTTGGCTGATGTTTTTTTATACACCATCGGCCGTATTCGCTTTTGATACGATTCAAACCATCATGCATGATGTGAGTTGGGGGTGGTTATTTCGATATGTGCATACAACAGGCGCCTCGTTACTTTTTATCCTATTGTATCTACATTTATTCCGAGGTTTGCTGTATGGCTCTTATCGGCGACCGAGAGAGTTTGTGTGGCTGTTAGGAATGAGTTTGTTTGTTTTACTGACGATGGAGGCGTGTTTTGGTTATGCATTGCCCTGGGGACAATTGTCTTATTGGGGGGCGCAAGTATTTACGTCATTTCTCAGTGCTATACCATACGTCGGTGATACGCTGATGCTTTGGTTTCGAGGAGATTACGCTGTTTCGGATGTGACACTTCATCGATTTTATGTGTTACATACGATTGTCTTGCCTGCGTTAGTGTTCTTGGTATTAAAATATCATATGAAGGCACTGAGACATGTGGGTTCAACAAATCCGACAAGATTAGCATTACCTCAAACGAGTTATATTCCTTTTCATCCTTTTTATACATTGAAGGATGCGCTAGCGTGTGGGCTTTTTTTAATTCTATTTTTTATGATTGTATGTTTTTTTCCAACGATGTGGGGTTATTTTATTGATCCTGTGAATAGTATACCGGCCAATCCTCTGATGACACCGGAAAAGATCACACCGTTATGGTACGTGGCGCCTTTTTATGCCATGTTAAGAGCGGTTCCTTTTAAAGGCTTAGGTATTTTGCTGTTACTGCTGAGCATCGGCAGCTGGTTTCTATTACCATGGCTACATAAAAATGTGGTCAAATATCATCCTTTTAGACTACTGCTTTTTGTGATGAGTATTGTAGGATTAGGTATCTTAGGCATGGCTGAAATGACGATGTTAACGCTTTGGATCGCTCGTGTACTGATGGTTATTTATTTTTCTTTTTTTGTGCCATGGCCTAAGGGCGCGCGATGAAATATTGCATATTGATATGGTTATGCTTAACCCAATCTATGGTTTGTTCGGCGCGTAATGCGTTGGCGCATGGTGCTGAGATATTTGATGCTTACTGTCGTGGTTGTCATGCACTACAGTACGCTCGTCCACCAT
Organism: Legionellaceae bacterium; assembly: GCA_023266075.1. Lineage (GTDB taxonomy): Bacteria > Pseudomonadota > Gammaproteobacteria > Legionellales > Legionellaceae > JAGVJT01. Next base: position 3,733 of record JAHFRX010000022.1, read on the forward strand.
TGACAGTGAGCCTACCATCACAAGATGCAACGAAGTGGTTTGGAAAGCCGCCGCCTGATTTATCTTTGATTGTGACAGTGCGTGGGACATCGTGGTTACATGATTATTTGACTGGGTTTTATGAAGATAGTCATCAACGCTATGGTGAAAATAATCGATTGTTGCCCAATCTTAATATGCCAAATCCATTTTCAATGATGTCTTTAGAACAAAAAAAAGTTCTAATTCAAGATGTGGTTTTTTTCTTATCATTTGTTGCCGATCCTACCATCAAAACCCGTCAATGGACGGGGTGTTGGATACTACTGTGGCTTTGTTGTTTAAATGTTGTTCTTTATTATCTATACCGACTAATTCAGAAGAAAATAAACACAAAAAAGTGAGAGTGTGGTATAATCTTGAAACGGTTATTGCGCGTAAATTTTTAAGGATCATTAGATGGCGATTATTACGAAACGCACTGTAATGTCTTTACATTCGGACAATGATGATATTTATAGTCACCAAGTTCGGATTGTTTTGGCAGAAAAAGGTGTTAATGTCGAAATTCTTCCTACGAAGAAAGGTGATCCGGCTAGTACATTGCTTGACATCAATCCTTATGGCACCGTGCCAACGTTAATCGATAGAGATCTTGTACTTTATGAAGCGCGTATTATTATGGAATATTTAGATGAGCGTTTTCCACATCCACCACTCTTACCGGTTTATCCTGTCGCACGTGCCGAAACACGTAAGATGATGCATCGCATTGAACTGGATTGGTACACACTTTATTATCAAATTTTATCAACTGAAGGTGAAGCGCAGAAACAAGCGCGTCTGCAATTATGGGATAGTATTAGCATGCTTGAGCCTGTATTTTTGGACAAACCTTTTTTCTTAAGTGACGAGTATTCTTTGCTTGATGCGGCATTAGCGCCTTTATTGTGGCGGTTGCCTAGATTAGAGATAGACGTACCAGAGACCATGCCTGGATTATTGGCGTATATGCAGCGATTGTTCAAGCGTGATTCTTTTCAGGCAAGTTTGACGGAAGCGGAACGACAATTAAGGGCAGCATAGCGATGAGTATGACTTCAAATAAACCTTACTTGATTCGAGCGATATATGATTGGATTGTGGATAACGATCTGACGCCTTATATGTTAGTGAATGCAGAGTATCCTAGTGTTGAAGTTCCTCTAGAGTATGTGAATGGTGGACGTATTATTTTAAATATCTCACCGAAGTCGTGTCGTGGATTGCATTTAGAAAATGATCGAATTGTTTTTACGACACGGTTCTCAGGACAAACAATGCAAATTTCTATGCATCCTGGGGCAGTACTTGCCATTTACGCTAAGGAAAATGGTCGTGGTATGGAGTTTGGTGAAGATTATGATCCGCCTCCTCCTGAAGGTCAAGGCGAGTCAGAGCCGTTGACGACGCGTAAGCGCGGCAAACCGAATCTAAAACTGGTTGAGTAAATGCTACCCAATGTCGCTTCGTTTGATTTATTGAATGAAAACCAAACAGAAGCAATGGGTAGATGCTTTGCTCGATGTTTACCTCAAACATTTATTGCATGTTTTAAAGGACAATTAGGCGTCGGAAAGACGACGTTAATTCGTGCAATTATCCGAGAATTTGACGTCATCGGACCCATTAAAAGCCCTACATTTTCAGTGGTTGAAAGTTATCAAACATCGCATTTGATACATCATTTTGATTTGTACCGACTCTCCGACATCCAAGAGCTTGAAATGATGGGCTTTCGAGATTATTTTTCTTCTGATGCGATTTGTTTGATCGAATGGCCAGAGCGAGCGACATCTTTGTTATCTCATTATGATATGATGATCGAATTGCTGTCAGAAGGTGTTTCACGACGTCAGCTGAAGTTGTTTGCAAATACGGCGATAGGACAGCAGGCTTTAACTTCTTTATCGAGGGCATATGGCCAAGGCTAAGCGCTTATTAGGGTTGATATTGTGTTTTCTTTATTGCACGACAGAAGCGGCATTACTGCGTAAAGTCACTGTAGAGCGCAATGAAAAAAATGAGGCAAGCGTGCGGTGTCAATTTTCAGGGGCTTTTCAGTATCATCATTTTTCTTTACAGCGCCCGCATCGCGTCATTGTGGATTTACCTGATGTAAGCCATCACGCACTGAACTTGCAAATCAAGAAAGGTGGACTCATTCAGCAGGTTCGTCAAGGATATCCAACAGCGAAGACGCTTCGCTTAGTGTTTGATGTGCCGGTAGGCGTGAATGTGATTGTAAAAAAAGAAGCAACGCAATTATTGTTGCAGTTAACGACGAAAATAAATCAGGTGAGCACACCGTCTACATTGACGACGAAGGTGCCATCACTGATTCAGACAACAACGAAACCTGTCTTGACACAAGGCTCTGGTCGTGGTTACCGCAATGTGATTATTGTGCTTGATCCAGGGCATGGTGGGCACGATCCTGGCGCGATAGGTCCTGCACATCGTGCTGAAAAGCATGTCACTTTAGCAATTGCGAAATCATTAAAAAGGTTGATTGATAAACAGCCCGGGATGCACGCGATATTAACGCGCGACGGTGATTATTATATTGGTTTGCGTGAGCGCTTAAATATAGCGCGTCAACAGAATGCAGATGTTTTTATTTCGATTCATGCCGATGCTTTTATTCATGCGCATTCACATGGCGCATCAGTTTTTGCATTATCACAGCGCGGAGCGACGAGTGAGGCGGCAAGATGGCTTGCAGAAAAAGAAAATTACTCAGAGCTTGGTGGTGTAAATCTTAAATATTTAGATGATAAAAATGGAATGATCCGTTCTGTTTTACTTGATTTATCACAAACAGCTACGATTTCAGCAGGTCTGCAAATGGGTACACAAGTGCTGCAAGATCTAGGCCAAATGACCACTTTACATCATCGACATGTGGAGCAAGCACGCTTTATGGTACTGAAGTCACCGGATACGCCTTCTATTTTGATTGAGACGGGTTTTATTTCGAATCCTGTTGAGGCAATGAATTTGTCAGACCCGCGCTATCAAATTCGTTTATCAGAAGCGATTGTTTCCGGTTTAAAGCGTTATTTTTGGGCGCATCCACCGCATGGAACGCGTCTTGAGATGTTGTCAAATACAATACCAGCGCACAGTTGGTTGAAAAAAACAGTCCGTAGGTTGGCATGATAGCACGTATTCTGCCATTATCGATGCATGTTGCAAATCAAATAGCGGCAGGTGAGGTGATTGAATCTCCCGCCTCGGTAGTGAAGGAATTGCTAGAAAATGCATTAGATGCGAAGAGTACAAGCATTACTGTGGATATTGGTTTTGGCGGGCTCAATCATATCATTGTGAGTGATAATGGCGTTGGTATTTATCCCGAAGATTTGCCATTGGTGGTGGCTCCTCATGCGACGAGTAAATTAAGAGTATTAGACGATTTATACACGTTAAACACGATGGGATTTCGAGGAGAGGCACTTGCCAGTATGACGTCAGTGTCGCATGTCATGCTGACCTCTAAATGCAAAGAGGCCGCTTATGCGGCTTGTCTTAAAATAGATGCGTTGCAAGTCACGGTCGTACCCGCCGCACGTGAGCAAGGTACGACCGTTGAAGTGAGAGATTTGTTTTATAATGCCACGGTCAGAAAAACTTTTTTAAAATCGCAAGCCTTAGAGTATATGGCTGTTGAAGCCGTCGTGAAGCGTTTTGCATTGGCAGAACCAACAATTGCGTTGAAATTGATACATAATGAGCAGGTGAAGCTGCATCTGCCTGCGGCAACGTGTGATACGACACGTCACCTCCGGTTGAAGAAACTTTTTGGAAAAACATTTTTTGAGAATGCGATACTCGTACAATCTGTATCGAATGATTTAACACTCACAGGATGGGTGAGTCATCCTAAATGGGTGAGAAGCCAATCGGATAGACAATGGATCTATATGAATAAACGCATGGTGAAAGATAGGGTACTCATGCATGCGATTAAAATGGCATATGAAACAAAAATTCATCATGGAAAACATCCGTTGTATGTGCTTTATTTTACGATTCCACCGCATGAGGTCGATATCAATGTGCATCCGACAAAGCATGAGGTTCGCTTCACAGCACCGCGCTTAGTACATGATTTTGTGTATAGTGCGATTCACGATGTCTTAAGTCAAACAGAAGCGGATTTAAGCGTTCCTGCTATTCAAGTCGATACGCGTGGATTGAAAGCGATGCCTTCTGATGTGGTGGAGTCTTGGTTTACACTCAACAAATATTATGCGATTTTAGCGTTTGAGCAAATTTATTTTCTTGTGAATGTCGGTCGTCTTCGCGATAAGGCTCACGCTGAACTATTCTCGTCACGTCCTTTCCCATGGGTGAGTCGACCGCTTCTAGTACCTGTTTTAATCCCACTACAACATGCCGCGGCCCTATTAGAAGCATTTCAAACACGACTGCATGACTTTGGTTTTGATATCATCCTGGAATTTAATGAGCGACTGAGAATAAATGCGATTCCAGCGGCTATTCCATTGATAGATGTGCACTATTTTTTCCAGCGATTATCTTCTATTGCAGTACAACATGAGGCATTGCTGACACATCTTTTAGCATCGGATGCGTGGAGTTTAGAGATAATGACGGCGGAAGAGCGGAGCCATTGGTGGCACTATTGGTATTTCGGGATGCAAGAACATCGTACGATGCCTCATACCATTCTATTGAATGAAGATGCGTGTGAGGTGCTTTGTCGTGCCTGAGATTGTTTTTTGTTTGATGGGTCCTACGGCCTCAGGAAAAACAGATTTAGCGTGTGAGATGGCGTCATCTTTTCCATTTGAAATGATTAGTGTTGATTCTGCGTTGATTTATCGCGAGATGAATATTGGTACAGCAAAGCCAACCGCTGACGTTTTACGTCATTTCCCGCATCATTTGATTGATATTCGCTCACCCATTGAGATCTACTCTGCTGCGGAATTTTGTGATGATGTGGATAGACTGATTCAAGATATTAAAACACGTGGCCGCATCCCTTTGCTCGTCGGTGGAACGATGATGTATTTTCGTGCTTTGCAAGAAGGGTTAAATCAGTTACCACCAGCGAATCTTACGTTGCGGCAGCAATTGAAAGATGAGGAGACTTTGCGTGGCTTACAGGGTATGCATGTATGGCTTACGGCGGTAGATCCACTTTCTGCAAAGCGAATTCATCCGCATGATAAACAACGCATAACACGTGCGTTAGAGGTGTACCTATTAACAGGTCGTCCGTTTTCTCATTACTTAGAAGAGCAAACCCCTTGTGGGGATTTGAGATTTATTAATATTGGTTTATTTCCACAAGATAGAACATGGTTACATCAACGCATTTCTGAGCGTTTTCATGGTATGTTAACATTGGGATTCTTGCATGAAGTAGAGCATCTCATCGCGCATTGGCCGTTGACGCGCTCCATGCCTTCGATGCGTTGTGTGGGTTACAAGCAAGCACTTGATTATCTAGAAGGGATGATTGATTATACAACGTTTATTGCACAAGGTGTGGCGGCCACACGTCAACTTGCGAAACGACAGCTAACGTGGCTGAGAAGCTGGCAGGACATAACGCTGGTTGAACCCAATGATTTAAATGTCGTGAAACGGTTACGTTGCCACTTTGAAAAACACATGAGTTGAGGAAATTATGTCAACGATTAATAAAGAAACATCATGTACCGAAAAATTCCTGGTCATTCATATGAAAGATTTACCGTTATCTTGCCCAACAGATGAAATGTCTTTATGGAACGCGCATCCCAAAGTTTTTTTACCGATCGAAAAATCGGGTCAAGAAACATGCCCTTATTGCGGGACACACTATATTTTGAAAAATGATTAAATCGATTTGTTTAGTCAGGTTGTCCGCATTAGGCGATGTGTTGATGTTTGTGCCTTTGGTGCGTACATTACAGCATTATCTTCCAGACGCGACATTGACGTGGGTCATCTCTGAGCCTGCATATTCGTTGGTGGCGGGGTTGGAGGGGGTTGAGTTTATTGTGATTGAAAAGCCTCAACATTTTATGGATTATTGGCGATTTAGGCAGCAATTGAAGGGGCGTTTTTTTGATGTATTAATTGCAGCGCAAGCAAGTTTTCGTGCGAATTTACTGTATCCTTGTATCTTTGCTGAGCGTAAAATTGGTTACGATAAAAGACGCGCTAAAGATGGTCACTCCTGGTTTATTCGAGAGTCAATTTCACCAGGGCATGATCATACGCTAGAGGGGTTTTTGAAATTCTCACATCCCTTAGGGGTGTCACATCCGGTGATACGCTGGGATTTGGTGATTCCAGAAGATGCGTATGATTGGGCGAAAGAGCATGTGCCGTCGATACCTTTTGTGATCATTAATCCTGCAGCAAGCAAACCAGAGCGCTCTTGGCAGGTAGAGCGTTATATTGAGATTATTCGATATGTACAAGACACTTATGGTTATGCGGTCGTGTTGACCGGTGGTCCTTCTTTGTATGATAAAATGCTGGGTGATGTGATTGAAAAAGTAACGCGTGTAACGAACTTAATTGGTAAAACGAAACCAAAGCAGCTATTAGCGGTGTTAGATAAAGCACGATTTGTACTTTGCCCTGACACAGGACCATCACATATGGCGGCGGCAGTCAATACACCCGTGATAGCGTTGCATGCTGTGACGCATGCGGGTGTTTCAGGCCCTTATCCTTTTTTGAAATATGCGGTTAATAAATATCCAGAAGCGGTCCAAACTGTTTTAGGGAAAACGATGGAAACGTGCCCATGGGGCACGCATATTCATGGTGAAAAAGCGATGCAGCTCGTGAGTGTTCAAGATGTGATGGGGAAAATCGAAATGGTCTTGAAAGACATTTAGTAGGTTAGAAAAAATAACTTATTCTTTTATTAAAAATTGCTGAGGCGTTGAATCTTGATGCGGTGCGAATTAATACATCATGGTCTAGATAATAAGAAAATCTGATCAATTGCATCAAAAGGCCTTCATACCTCCTCTCTTTAGGGCGAGTGTCTCGCGTCAATTATTTTTGCCGGTTCGTATTGCCTCATGAAACAGTTTATGATTACATTATCAAGAATCAATGTGTAACGAACGACAGATTATTTCATGTCGATTTATTGCGATATGTGTTTAAATAGGGACTAAAATGAATGGCATCAATCATCACAATCATCAATCAGCCATAGCTACTGCCTCTGAAAACACAGAACTCACGCAATCTACTACGCAACTTATCTATCAAAAACCTAAAACCACTCTATTTCTCGAGCAGCCCGCTAATATTCAAGGCGGAAGCACCAACGTACCCGAGTCGAATAGCGGGCTATTGCAGTCTTAATGAATGAAGGTCAGAGACCTATAGGAGCATGTGTGATGTTCACAAAAGAACCCACGACAACAATCAAACAACACCTGCATATACTGTTCCTGATGAGCGCTATTTTCATGCCTATGTTGAGTGTGGCATCACCATCCATGCAAGAACTATTAGATTATGGTCCACCTGAAGACATGAGCGGCCCAATGGCAGCCACAGCCACGTTTCAGCAAGCCACGAATACCAGTGGGGGTACGGATGCATCGAGCGTATCCAAAGTGACGTTAAAATATTTTACCTCAACGGATTGCAGTGGTACGACCGCAGGAACTTATACGACGCCAGATGGGACGTCTTATTCTATTAATACCAGCACGACGTTTGGTCTGAATGCAACGTCTACCTACGGTGTTGGTTCTGCACAGGGTTTAACGATGTCTACCATCAACTCTGTTGCTATTTTCTTAAAAAGCACGAACAGCAATACCCCCCAGGCGGATTTTACTGGCACTTGTGGCACCAATCCAAGCTTTTGTTGTGTGCGCATTGACTGTTCAAGTGGAACAGAGTGCACCCAAACCTCGGCGATTGGCACGCAGAATTTTCAATTAAAAACCACAGCCGCCATTGGTGACCCCGCGGATGGGGGTGTGATTGCTTGTATGAATGGTGGGTTAAACAACCTGGTCGTCCCTGCCTCTGATAATAGCGCGGGAATTGTCTGGGGCGGTTCTGGCACAACAACCGGCGCCACGAGCACCACAGATGGCGCGGCGAATACCACAACGATTGTCACAGCACTGGGCGCAGGAACAACGTATGCGGCAGGTCTTTGCAATGCCTATACGACCACCGGCGGATTTACGACGGGTTGGTTCCTCCCTGCAGGGAATAATAGTGGAACTTCAGGTCAATTGTTCTGCCTTTATACGAATAGAGTCGCCATCGGCGGTTTCGCCAGTGCCTTGTACTGGAGTTCTACCGAGTTCAATGCGGGCAGCGCGTGGTTCCGGAATTTCAGTAACGGCGGTCAGAGTGATGACAGCAAGCTCGGCGCAAGCCATGTTCGTTGTGCGCGGGCTTTTACCCCTTAATCCTTTTCATGAACTTAAAATCGAGACATCATATGCTATGCCAACCGCGACCGCATTTAATGTAACTATTGAGCTGGTCTACCAGGCCCCGTCCATTGCCAACCAAAATCAGTTGAGTGTTCAATGTGAGCAACAGCAATTCTACCTAGCCATTCCTCAAGTGGCACGTTTTCTTGCATTGCCCGCGAAAAATCAAATCATGATTGAAAAAATGGAGCCAGGAATTCCAGACGATGTTATTCATACCTGGCTATACGGCACGGTGTTTGCTTATATGTTGCAATACCACGGTTATCTGGTATTGCACGGCTCAGCTGTTATGATGAACAACCGCGCCGTTATTTTCAGCGGACAATCAGGTGCGGGAAAATCTACGCTAGCCAGTGCCTTGGTGCAAAAAGGTTACTCCTTTATCACCGACGATTTAGTCGTCATTAAACGCAATCATCAGGGGCAATATTGCATGACTCCAGGACCTACAAAATTAAAGTTATGGCAGAGTGCTATGCAACATTTTAATTATGATACAAACCATGCAACGCCAGTCAGTCTAAAAGACAATAAATATGCAATCCAAGTGGAAGATACTTGCTCCACCTCGATGATTCCTGTCACGGCGTTCTATGAGCTTACTATTAACAATCAAGCCGAAACTTGCCATGTTGAACGGCTTCACGAGGCGGAATCGTTAAAAACATTGATGCATTCGAAGTTAAATGAAATTTATCGCGTTATTGGACAAAAACCATCTCAGTGTTTAAAAGAAATTCATTGTAATGCCTGACTAAAAAACTATGTCATTGATTTATAATATTTTTTTATTTAAAACTCTCGAAGTCAGGAAATATGCGGTTAATAAATATCCAGAAGCGGTCCAAACTGTTTTAGGGAAAACGATGGAAACGTGCCCATGGGGCACGCATATTCATGGTGAAAAAGCGATGCAGCTCGTGAGTGTTCAA
>JAHFRX010000154.1 GCA_023266075.1 Legionellaceae bacterium
CTCCATATGCGAAACGATTGCTAAAAGGGATAATCAATGCCGCTAATAGTATGAAGAGCTCAAAAACCGGTAGTCAACAACCGTTTAGGCTGTAAAACGCCCGGAGCATCCCATTCCCCTAGACCAATAAACTGGCGGCCGCGATCATACAATCGTACACCACCAGTTAAATTCATTGATTCTGGTCTGAAAAGAGTACGGCCTTGTTTTAAGGCGTGCACTGCTTCATCATCAAGAATTAGCGTAGGTAAATAATCGACCGCACGATCTACCGGCAGCAAACATTGCAGTAATAATTCGGGTGATTTAGCGGTCAATTCGTCCAGACTATACATTCGTTCCTGTGCCAAACCTGCCGTATACGCACGATGCAATTGCGTAACATGCGCACCAACACCCAATCGCTCACCAATGTCTTCGACCAGGTTACGAATATAAGTTCCCTTACTGCATGTCACCGTCAATTTAAATTCACGGCCATCAAAAGCATTTAATTTTAATTGATGAATGGTGATATCACGTGCTTTTCGTTCAAGCTCAATGCCTTCACGCGCAAATTTATATAATGGTTTTCCACAATGCTTTAAGGCTGAGAACATGGACGGAACCTGCTTAATAGCGCCTGAAAACTCAGATAATACGGCATGCAACTCATCGTTTGAAATGCTAAATTTGTCAACTCGGGCAATCACCTCACCCATGGCATCGGCGGTATTGGTTTTAATGCCGAGCAAGCCTGTCACTTCATAACACTTGTCTGCGTCCAAAAGATATTGACTGAATTTGGTGGCTTCACCAAAACAAAGGGGTAACATCCCAGTAGCCAATGGGTCCAAACTACCCGTATGACCTGCTTTTTTTGCGCACAAAAGACGTTTAACTTGCTGGAGAACAGCATTTGAAGTCAAGTCACGTGGTTTATTGAGCAACAAAAGACCGTTAATACTTAGTTTTTCAGTCGTTTTTTGATTCATCGTCTTGTTCTGGCGGATTCACTTCATCTATCAAACGGCTCAAGTGACGACCGTATTCGATTGATTCATCATGAATAAAATGCAACTGCGGGACCGTACGCAAGGTCAGTGTTCGGGCCAATGCACTACGTAAATAACTGGCAGATGCATTTAAAATCACTTCTGCCATACCCGCCTCATCATTCAGTGCAGTAAAGTAAATTTTGGCATGGCCTAAATCACGGGTTACAGTCACCGCAGAAATCGTAATAAATCCCGGTAATCGCGGATCCCTTACTTCCTGTGTAATGATTTGCGCCAATTTTCGCTGTATCATTTCTGCAATACGATCGGTTCGTTTAAAGTCAGCGCTCATAGATTTCGCTTAATCTCAATGGTTTCAAATACTTCAATCAAATCGCCAGGCTTCACATCATTGTAGTTTTTAACACCAATACCACACTCAAAACCTTGACGCACTTCTGACACGTCATCTTTAAAGCGACGCAATGATTCAAGTGTGCCTTCATAGATCACCACGTTGTCACGCAAAACACGAATAGGATTATTACGTTTAATGGATCCTTCAACCACCATACAACCGGCAATCGCGCCAATTTTAGGTGATCGGAATACATCGCGGACTTCAGCTATCCCCACAATTTCCTCTTTAAACTGTGGTGAAAGCATGCCGGTCAGAGCACCTCTCACTTGATCTACGATATCGTAAATAACACTGTAATAATGCAGTGACACAGATTCTTGTTCAGCAAGACGTTTAGCCCCAGCATCTGCACGCACGTTAAAGCCAATTAGTAATCCATTAGACGCAAGGGCCAAATGAACATCAGACTCAGTAATACCACCAACACCGCTAGCGATGATTTCCACTTTGACTTCGTCATTGGATAATTTAACCAACGCATCAGCAATGGCTTCAACAGAACCTTGCATATCTGCTTTGAGAACAATATTCAATACTTTCACTTCAGCGGCAGTCATGTTTTCGAAAATGCCTTCCAGAGACGTTTTTTGCCGCCTGGCCAGTTTCACATCACGGAATTTACCTTGACGGAACAATGCAACTTCTCGCGCTCTTTTCTCATCTGGCACAACAATAGCTTCATCACCCGCATGCGGAATAGCTGACAACCCTAATACCTCAACCGGAATGGATGGCCCGGCACTATCCACCAGTGCACCGCTATCGCTAACCAAAGCACGTACTCGACCGTATTGAAAACCAGCCAGAATAATATCACCCTTACGCAGTGTTCCACGTTGAACCAAAATCGTTGCCACAGGACCTCGGCCTTTGTCCAATCTGGATTCAATCACAACGCCTTTGGCTGCACCGTCAGTATGTGCAGTTAACTCCAGAACTTCGGCTTGCAACAAAACAGCATCCAGCAGATTATCAATACCTTCGCCGGTTTTTGCCGAAATATTAACAAACATCGTGTCGCCACCCCATGCTTCGGGAATAACATCATAACTAGATAATTCGTTCATCACCCGTTCAGGATCAACACCCGGCTTATCCATTTTATTAATGGCAACAATAATAGGTACTTTTGCAGCTTTCGCATGCTGAACGGCTTCAACTGTTTGTGGTTTAACACCATCGTCAGCTGCAACAATCAAAATAACAATATCCGTAGCTTGTGCACCACGAGCACGCATGGCGGTAAACGCCGCATGCCCCGGAGTATCAAGAAATGTAATCTCGCCTTTAGGTGTGATCACATGATAAGCACCGATATGCTGGGTGATTCCACCGGCCTCTCCAGCCGCAACTTTAGTACGACGGATATAGTCAAGCAACGATGTTTTACCATGATCAACATGACCCATGATCGTTACAACGGGCGCTCGTGGTTCATCAAGGCTGCCTTTGTCCACAGCATCATCCAGCGTGTGCTCAATTGCATCATCCTTCAACATGCGTGCGATGTGCCCCATTTCCTCAACGACAATCATTGCCGTTTCCTGATCAATAACCTGATTTATGGTCGCCATCGCTCCCAATCCAATCATCACTTTAATTACAGCAGCGGCTTTCACAGACATGCGTTTAGCAAGTTCCGCTACAGTAATCGTCTCAGGAACCATCACTTCGTGTACCGTAGGGACGGTTGGCATTGCAAAGCCGTGAGTCAAGGACTCTTCTGCTTCACGGTATTTTTCAGATTTCTCCTGACCTTTTCGTCGTTTAGGCTTGTTTCGTTTCACATGCGCCGACATCTCAATTTCATTCTCAACGTGCTTCGGTGCCTGATATTTGCCTTTTTTCTTAGCGTTTTTAAACTCAGGTTTAGCATTTGTATCGTTTGTTGCGGCCTTTTTTCTAGGTGCGTCAGTACGTGTCTGAACCTGTTCGGGCGCTTCTATTTCAACCACAACAGGTTCAATATCAACAAGCTCAATAATCGACGTTTCTTCCACTATGTCTACGCCAAGCAACGACTCAGCTTCAGGCACATCAATGACGACCACCTCTTCAATTACCGATATGGGTAGCACCGGTTCCTCAATTACTGGTTCTTGAACTTCAACTTCAGGGACTACCGGGATTGCACTCTGTTTTTCGTAAATACGTTTTTTACGTACTTCGATATTTACTGTTTTACCACTGTGCACATCATGTCCAAGCGTTACTTGAGAAACACTTTTTCGTCGTAACGTAATGCGACCCGGTGATGCATTTTCCTCTCGCTTGGACGCACCACTCAAGTGGTTAAGTAATATTCGTTTTTGATCTTCTTTGACCACCTGCTGCTCATCAGTAATGGACAATCCAGCTTCCTGCAACTGAGTCAATAGGCGCTCAACAGGGATACCCACAACTTGAGCCAACTGTTTAACCGTCACATCCGCCATAATTTAATCCTCGTTCGATTGCCCCAAAGGGAGCCAACCTTAATTCTAAGTACCCGGGAATCTATTGGAACCAAGGTTCCCGTGCTTT
>JAHFRX010000155.1 GCA_023266075.1 Legionellaceae bacterium
AGTTCACGCGGAACGAAAATAGGTTTTCCCCATTCTCGAGTTGTTTCGCCTGTCCATTTGTGCGTGGCATCAATACCCATTTTAGAGCCTAAACCGGATACGGGAGAAGCAAAATCAAGGTAATCAATCGGTGTATTGTCCATCATGACAGTGTCACGAGCAGGATCGACTCTCGTTGTAATGGCCCAAATGACATCTTTCCAGCAGCGTGCATTGATATCATCATCACAGACAATCACAAATTTAGTGTACATGAATTGTCTTAAAAAAGACCATACTGCCATCATGACACGTTTGGCATGTCCTGGGTATTGTTTTTTAATAGTGACAACCGCTAAACGGTAAGAGCAGCCTTCTGGTGGGAGATAGAAATCGACAATTTCGGGAAATTGTTTTTGTAAAAGGGGTATAAAGACTTCGTTGAGAGCAAGGCCTAAAATAGCGGGCTCGTCTGGCGGGCGTCCTGTATAAGTGCTGTGATAGATAGGGTTATCGCGATGTGTAATACGTTCTACTGTGAATACAGGGAAAGATTGTACTTCATTATAGTATCCTGTATGGTCGCCAAAAGGTCCTTCGGGTGCCGTGATGCCTGGTTCGAGATAGCCTTCTAAGATAATCTCAGCGGTCGCGGGGACATGCAGTGTATTCCCTATACATGTTGTGAGCTGCGTGCGTTGTCCACGTAATAATCCTGCAAAAGCATATTCGGATAACGTGTCTGGAATAGGTGTTACAGCGGCTAAAATAGTCGCGGGGTCAGCACCTAATGTCACAGCAATTGGAAAGCGTTGATGAGGGTGCGCCTCTTGCCAAGCTTGATAGTCCAGAGCCCCGCCACGATGTGAAAGCCAGCGCATGATGAGTTTATTTTTGCCAATCACTTGTTGTCGGTAGACGCCCATGTTCTCTCGTGTTTGGTACGGTCCTTTGGTGGTGACCAATCCCCATGTAATCAGTGGCCCTTTGTCTTCTGGCCAACAGGTTTGAATGGGAATCGTTGATAAATCAACGTCGTCACCTTCCAGCACATGTGTTTGACAGCGTGCCGATGAAACGATTTTGGGTGCCATGTTGAGTGCTTGTTTTAAGAGAGGCAGTTGTTGAAATGCTTCTTTAAATCCGCTAGGTGGTGTTGGTTCTTTAAGTGCTGCAAGTAAATGACCAACATCGCGTAACGCTGTTATAGAATCCTGGCCCATAGCAAAAGCAACACGCTCTATTGTACCAAACAAATTGGTTAGAACAGGTGTTGAGTGACCTTTGGGTGAAGTAAATAAAAGTGCTGGCCCACTTTTTTGCAGCACTTTATCACTGATGAGTGTCATCTCTAAATGAGGTGACACAGGATATGCAATGCGTTTAAGCAGGCCTTGCGCTGAAAGTTTGTCTAAAAATTCACGCAAATCGGCATATTTCATTATTCTTGACGTTTCATCGCCTCAAAAAACTCTGCGTTTGTCTTATGATTTTTCATCCGCTCGAGTAAAAATTCGATGGCATCAGACTCATCCATCGATTGTAGAATTTTACGTAAAATCCAAGTGCGTTGTAATTCTTCTGGTGTGAGCAAGAGATCTTCGCGGCGTGTGCCTGAGCGATTGATGTTGATTGCTGGGAAGACGCGGCGCTCAGAAATGCTACGACTTAAGTGGATTTCCATGTTCCCAGTGCCTTTAAATTCTTCATAGATGACTTCATCCATTTTCGAGCCTGTGTCAACCATCGCTGTAGCGATAATGGTTAAGCTACCGCCTTCTTCAATGTTTCTTGCGGCACCAAAAAAGCGTTTTGGACGTTGTAAGGCATTTGCATCAACACCCCCAGTGAGTACCTTGCCTGAAGCGGGTGCCACTGTATTGTATGCACGTGCAAGGCGTGTGATAGAGTCAAGAAGAATGACAACATCACGCTTATGTTCAACCAAGCGCTTGGCCTTTTCAATGACCATTTCAGCCACTTGAACATGTCGATTAGCAGGTTCATCAAAGGTACTTGCAACCACTTCACCTTTGACGGAGCGTTGCATTTCTGTCACTTCTTCAGGACGTTCGTCAATGAGTAAAACAATCAAATAACACTCGGGATAATTTTTCTCAATGGAGTGAGCGATATTTTGCAACATCAATGTTTTACCAGCTTTGGGTGGTGCAACAATCAAACCGCGCTGACCACGACCGAATGGTGCGCATAAGTCAATCACTCTAGCAGTCAGATCTGCTGTGCTACCATTGCCTTGTTCCATCACTAGACGTTTTGAAGCGAATAGTGGTGTGAGGTTTTCAAAAAGAATTTTGCGTTTTGCGTTTTCTGGTGTATCAAAATTGATTTGATCGACTTTTAGAAGTGCGAAATAACGTTCGCTATCTTTGGGGGGTCTGATTTTTCCAGAGATAGTATCACCTGTCCGCAGGCCGAAACGCCGAATTTGACTAGGTGAAACATAGATATCATCCGGTCCCGCCAAATAAGAGCCATCAGACGAGCGTAAAAAGCCAAAGCCGTCGACAATCTCAACAACACCATCACCATGAATGTCCTCGCCTTTCAGCGCATGGGCTTTTAAGATAGAAAAGATGATGTCTTGTTTTCTCAATCGAGAGGTGTTTTCGACGTTTGTTTCTTGCGCAATATTGATAAGTTCGGCGATGGGAAGTCGCTTTAGTTCACTAAGATTCATAGTTCTCGCTGATTATGTTGGTTAAATGAAATGACATTCCTGAGTCATGTATTTTTGAGAAAGCGCACGAAAATAGTGCACGACCTAAATAGCACGATAGCATTTGCTGGAAATTTAGAACGAGGAGCATAACATAAAAATTTTAAATTCGCTACACAATAAAAAATAATAATAAAAGCAAGTTGATCAATGTGAATATATGTCATTGACCAACGGGTTCGTATCGTATGTTTAGTGATGTTTCATTTTTTTATGATGTTCTTTTTTCAGATGCTCCATCTTTTGCGAAAATTCCATACGTTGTTTTTCAGTTAAAAGTTGGCTGATTTTGTAACGTTCATTCATTCTGATTTTGATCATGCTTCCGACAATTTCTTTTTCTTCACGTACAAATCCATTTAATTTAAAAGCATTCATGGCGTTTGTGCGATAGGCTTCATCGACATGCTGGTGAATACCTTTTAATTGCTCACGTAACGGCATGAGCTTTTGTTTCGATTCTTGATTGATGGTATGAATTTGTGCGCGTTGCTCTTTGGAAAGATCTAATTTTGAAGCGACTTTCTCAAGTCGTTCATGCATCTCACCCATGCAGGCTTGTACTGGTGTCATTGTCACTGACAGAGCGATAAGTAGGGCGGAAAGTGTTTTTTTCATGGACTGTTTCCTCATTAGTATGTGCGATAGAATATTTACAATATCAGACCTCATGACTATACAACCTAAATCATTACTGCTTTTGTTGAGTGATGTCAATGTGTTTTGTGCTCTAGGCAAGATAGGTGAAATGGTGTACAGTTCAACTTTTATTTTTTTAACGCGTGATATGTTAGATATTAAATTGATTTTTGAGCAAATCGATAAGGTTCGAGAAAGTATTTTAAAACGTGGTGCGAAGGCAGATTTAGAAAGCGTGTTGAGTTTGGTGGAGATACGTAAAGTGTGTTTGCTCGACATTGAGCAAAAAAGAGCGAGCTCAAACCAAATTGCAAAGAAAATCCCACAAGTAGACGCAGCGTTACGTCCTGAATTGGTTCAAGAGGGTAAACGTCTTAATCAAGAGATTTCAGCATTAGAAGAAAAATGGCGCGATATAGATGCACAGTATCAAGAAGCGTTGTTGACCATTCCTAACCTATTAGCAGACGATACACCACTGGGTGTAGATGATACTGAAAATCTTGTGCTGCGAACGGTCGGTACGCCTCGCGTGTTTGATTTTGAGCCAAAAGATCATG
>JAHFRX010000156.1 GCA_023266075.1 Legionellaceae bacterium
ATATTGTAATGCCAAATTTTCAGCCACCATACGTTGCGCGCCTAAGAATAATTCACCCGTGAACAAGGCGCTCGTAGGTGTGTTTGCTCGATAAGTATCTTGTAAATTTGGCTGAAGCGTCAACGTCTGTATTTGCCCTGCCTGATACAAAGAGGGCCCCATAGCTAAAGTCAGCACACTATTTTTGGGAAGTTGAGAGGCTAAAATATGACCTGTCTGTATAAACAGTAAGAATGCTGTGATTATCCTTGCCTGATTCACTCGATATCCTATCAATTGGTCTATTCAGAGCTATTGTATTTTATGTATGGCATAGCATCAATCTAAAAACTAGAGTCAGTGGGGCCGTGAAATTTGGTCGCGACGATCTTTCAATTGTTAAAAATTTCTAATAGAATCGCCGATGATCTTGATGATCGTGTTGTATAAATGAGCCTTATGATGTCAATATACATAAGATTTTAATTAAGGGAGTAATGTAACTATGGTTGTAACCGCATTAAGACGTGCTTTGGGCGCATCTTCTTCACAAAATTTTTTTCACAGATCTGTAACTTCAACATTGAACAAACCTGAAGTCACTCCAAAAAGAGCTTATTCTACTTCGCTTGGATCTGACATTATTTCTAATAAAAAGACTTACCTTGACCGCATTCATGAAATGGAAAATACCATGAGGATCATGAATGCTGCTGGACGAAAGTTTGGTGATATGACGGCAGAAGCGATTGTTCGTCAAGAAATATTAGGTGAATTTGATGGCGTCAAGTTTTCTGGAATCAATATTTCAAAATGGGCTGCTAATAAAATGCGGGTAGATATGACCATTTACCAAGAGGATTCTTCGAAATATACAATCTCTCTTGGTGCGGCAAGTGGGTTATTTGCACAGCAATGTATGATTGCTGCCAAAAGAGAAAGAGGAAGTTTAGACCGTGTTTATGTTTATCTGAGTGGATGGCAAGTGGCCGCGATGAAAGCGCCTGAGTCGCCACAACCGGATGTCAGTGCACATTCAAAAAATGCTGTTGTTAGTACCATTGAAGAAATTTATCGTTATTTGCATCAGCTCGATCAAGTTGAAAAAGTTAAGATCTTTAATGCCATTGATGAGGCACGTGAAAGAGGTGCGAGTGAAGCAGAGCTTCATAAATTGTATAAAAAATTAAATACGTTTGAAACGCATATTGTTCCTATGATTGCTGACGTTGATGCAGGTTTTGGTAACGCAGCAGCAGCACAAATGCTGATGAAACGATGTATCAGCGCAGGTGCTGCTGCTGTCCAGATAGAGAATCAAGTTTCTGATGAGAAAAAATGTGGTCATCTTAATGGAAAAGTAACGATTCCTCCTGCAGATACAGAGGCTTTTTTGAGGGCGGCCAGGAATGCTGCCATTGAATCAGGTAACCCAGATGCTATCATTGTGGCTCGGACGGATTCTTTTGCGGCGGGGTTAACTAAAGTGTTACCACCTGAAACACATCGTCATTCATTTGAGCATAACAAGCACCTAGATATGAGGGCAGTAAGCCCTGAGGATATCGCTAAACTTTCAGAAGGTTCTGTGTTAATTACTCATGATGGTTGTTTAATGCATGTGGCACGCGAACCCAATGGTCTTTATAAGTTTAAAGAGGGAACTGGAAAGCAACGTGTGATTGAAGATTGTAGGCGTTTTCTGGATTATGGTGCAGACTTGCTTTGGATTGAAACAGATAAGCCAGATATGGATGAAATGTTGACGATCATGGATGCCATTCGTAAGACACATCCTCACGCAATGTTGGTCTATAATAATTCGCCTTCATTTCCTTGGATAGCGCAGGCAAGAGTTATGTTTCATCAGGCATGGACGCTAGAGGGCAGGGATATGAGTGCGTACCCTGATCCTGACGCGCCGGATCTCATTGCAAGGCTTGCCGGGAAGGAGTTTAACAATACTGAGCTTGATTTAGCTGCTTGCTGTTATGTGCGGGAATTTCAGTATAAGATGTCAAAACAAGCAGGCGTATTTCATAATTTAATTACTTTATCAGAGTTTCATAACCTGGCTAAAGGTGGACAGGAGATGGGGGAGTATTACAGAACTAAAGAGCGTGCAGACAAAATGAGCAGTGAATTTGGAATGGGGCACTATGTACGCGTGGTGCAAAACAAAGAGATTCGCAGTAAATATTCTTGTTTTAACCACCAGACCACGTCGGGGACAGGGATTAATACCTATCAGCAGAAAGCAGCGGGCGGAGAGCATGCGCTCACACCGGATGGGGTGCATAATACGGCTAATTTATTTGGAGATTTGATTAAGAAAAAAGACGCAACAGCTGCGGAGTCAACAGACCTTACTAGTACATCCTATAGAAAATAAGGACAATACGATGAGAACACTATTCGAGCGAGGAGGGCGTCGTTTATACACGCCCCATTTAGCTTCTCCTGGGCGTTTTTTCAGCGTATCACGTGAGCAGGTTAAATTATTTTCTTTTGATATACCTGGATTAACTGTAAGTTCTCGCTTAGTAAAATCCGTGTATCAGACTTTTTCGGCCATGACAGAGGCAGATCCTAAAAAAACAGAAAAGCAAGTTAGAGATTTTTTTAATCACCTTGTTGGATTACATAAAATCATTTTCCCTCAAAGACAAGTTTTGCTTAAGGAGCGAGAGCAAAAACAGGTCCTGCTTAATGAGTTCTTTCATGAATTTCATAAAAACAATCCACGCTATACGTTGCGCGAATTACAGCCTGCCTTGGAAAATGCTTTAAAAAAAATTGGTTATATTCCTGAAAAAAGATTACCTGTACAATCGTTTCGAACAACGACGACGGGTCTTACACCTGAAATACTCACCCCTGGTCCACAAGCGGTTGTTCCGGCTGATAAGGCCAACATGGTTGTGAATGCTATGAATGGTCGTTGGGGTAGTGCGTATGAGGCGGTTAGGGGCGCCAATGTTTTAGCTAAGGGAGTAAGCGAATATCAGTATGTGCATCAACAGCTAGATACCGTATTTGAGTTTATGACCGCTGATCATCACGTGGTTCATTTTTCAAGTATCATTGGATTTAACAAAACGGGTACTTTTTTAACAGCGGTCAATAAAGAAGGTCATGGCGTTACGTTTAATCCTAAAGAAGGACAACAATTTTTAGGTTATACCTTAAATGAGCAAGATAAAAAAGAAGGGATATTACTTGAAAATAATGGGCTTAAAGTCGAAATAAAATTGAGTCAACAGCCTTTGACGTGTGGTGGATATGCGATTCAAGATATCATGCTTGAAGCATCATTGACTGTGATTGTCGATAAAGAAGATTCTTCCATTTCAGCCATGGACATTAAAGGGCGATCTGAAGAAAATATTGCAAGATTAGTTAATCGCTCTCTTACCATAGAATTAAGTGGTGGTCGCGGTGTTCGTAAACTCAATTCAGATACGGAATACCTTGATGTTTTAACTCATGAGAAGCGTACGTTGAAGCGCACTGCGCAATTGTTGGTACGTGGTGTGAGTGATCATTTAGCGCTTTCATCTGATGAAATTAACATTGATGGTCAACCTGTATCTGAAAAAACATGGGATTTGTTATTGAGTGCGATGCTAGGTGTGCAATATCACGTGTTACCTAAAATGCATCATGAAAAAGAAGTTGCGCTAGCCATGAGTGAATTGAAACTGATTGAAGATAAATTGGATCTTCCTAAAAATTACCTCAAAGTCGGCATTATGAATGAAGAATTTGAAATGAACCTTCGATTAAGAGAAGCTTTGAGCGAATGCCATGAAAGAGTATTTTTTGTAAACTCTGGATTTCTAGATAAGTTCGGCAGTGATCTAGAGGCGATGATGGAGGCAGGTGCTGTCACTTCTTATCGTGAACTCAATAA
>JAHFRX010000157.1 GCA_023266075.1 Legionellaceae bacterium
GTGGCCAGACCACCCATCTCCAACTAAACGTTACTTTACCGTGCGCGCTAAAATTTATGAAAATTTATTATGGAAACATCGCCCAGACATTGCAAAATTAATTGAGAGCAGGAAAATTCTTTGGCTTGAAAAAAATAAATCTTATCCATTTGATGAATGGACTGACAATGATGTGGAAGTTGCGAGAACGTGCTCCAGTGACTTACATAAGCTTGGATTGAAGTTTTATTTAATGCCTGAAAACGATGTATGGATCCTCCCTGGTTCAGCAGACAGAGCGACTCAATGGGAAAGCCAACCAATTCCCTTAAACGATGAAGAGAGAAAACAGAGATCATTTCCTCCAAAGTTTAAGCGCTGGATAAGTTATAGAGGCAGTCGGATTGAGGTTCCTATAGATGGTTATTATCGATTATTCTATGAACCTGAATATGACAGACTTGTCATGTTTGATTCAGAAAAAGTAGTACTTTTTTAAATTCTGTCGTATTAGGGGTTCAGGGAGTAGTGTGCCACGAATGCATTCTGTTAAGTTAAATGCAATGCTGTACGAAAGATGAGGGTCGGCCCCTCAGAGGCAGTGCCCAGACGCGGCCTCCAAACCACCTTGAGCTGCTGTCGTTAAGAGCGATGGTAGTGAGCGTCAAGGAAAAGGCGCAATTTATGTGTCAGGTAAGTGTTTCGGAGATGAACGAAAGTGAACTGTCGATGAAGTGTCGAAACGGACTTTTAGGAGATGCCAAAAGCGCGCAATTACTCCTGAAAATGTAACGGCTAACAGCTTACGATAAAACCACATGGTGTGAATAGCTCGTAGACCTTGTCTATACTTCAAAGAGATTCTCTTCTATTAGTCTTTTGACATTCACTTGCTTCGGTTGATTATTGTGAGTCACTAAATCTTGTAGTTCGATCATTTTCGATATCATGTAGTTACAACTCCCTACATAGGCCATGAAAACTATTCAGGATTGCTTTGAATCCATTGAGAAATTGCTGATCAACCAAGGCTGGGCAATAACAATGGCTTCTCAATTCGAAATACAGCCGTTCGATCGCCTTATTCTTGAAATAGCAACTCACCTCGGTACGCCACGCGCCAGCCTAAAAGGGGGCCCCATTATAGATAATCTGGTACCAATCGAATTTACAAAAGCTCGCCCAAATTCATTAAGTGCAAAATATGGGACGCAAGCTTTTCCTTGGCATATTGATGGATCGCACTGGCCAACCCCTCCAAGATATTTAGTTTTCGGTTGTGTAAGCTCTTCATTAAATTCAGCTAGCACCAATATTCTTGATCGCTCTCAGGTAGCGCTATTGAATAGAACAGAGGCAAAAACTTATCCCTTCTTAATCAAAAATGGTGCCAGGAGCTTCTATTCAACAGTGACCAGTGACTTACGGCCGTTCATTCGATATGATCCAGGCTGTATGTATCCTTTAGATTCAAGGGGATATGAGCTTCAGCGTAATATCGAGGAAGTCGATCTCAAAAAAACAAAGCAAATCATTTGGGAGCCAGGAACAATTGCTGTCATTGACAATTGGCGCTGCCTACATAAACGTTCAGATATCTATATGGATAATAAGCGGCATCTTCTACGTGCAACGATCATGGATCGATAATGACTAAGAGCGTATCGCAAAATGGTTCTGAAAAACACGAGCAACCGGCATTGTCACACGATGCGCTTTTCACAAAATCACGCCGGTATGCCCAACGTGCTCTCCAAGCAAAAAAAGAAAATCAAGAGGATGTCTATCAGCTATGGGCCTCTCTCGCGTTGGAGTTACTCGGCAAAACATCACTAGCAAAGATCCACCCTAGCTTGATTGTTGAAACCACTAATTCAAACAGCCTCTTAGAAGCAAATGGGATCTCTACGGGTACAGTGGTTCGCACAATTGATAGCAGCATGGTTTTTACACGTCTTAAACATACAGTACATAGATTTGGGACTTCTATTTTCGAAGCTTGCAAGAAACTTGCCGAACGCCGCAATGCTGAATTGCATTCTGGGCACGCAGCTTTTGCTGCCATGCCTCTTGAATCATGGGAGGGAGATTTTTGGCACGCAGCAGAGTTGATTCTTGCATCAATGCATCTCGATCTTGATAACTGGCTTGCGGCTGAGGCAAAAATACCAAAAGAATTACTAGAAAATATACGCCACATTAAGCGAGAAGCGGCCAAGCAAAGTGTGGAGCATGCGAAGGCGAGGTTCGATAATCCTGATGGAAACAAAGGGCGCAACAAACAAGAGAAAGATCAACTTCGTAATCGCTCTAAAAATTTTAAACAAAGGGATTACTGCGATAAATTTAAATATACGCTAAACAACAGATGGACTCACCCATGTCCAGCCTGTGAATGCACTGGTTTCCTTGGTGGCGATATGATTGCCGAAAATCGAGCAGATAATCAAGACGAGGCTGAGCCAGGATTTGAAATAGTAGAAAGAGAATATTTACCTGTCGAATTTTTTTGCCCTACGTGTGAATTACATCTGATTGAAGATGAAGCTTTGAACGAAGTTGGCCTTAATAATATCCACGTTGAAAGTAGTAAACGTGAGTTCGGATATGAAGATGATGACTATGGCAACGATTAGTATGCGCAATTACAAAGTTAACAAATTGACATGCGACTAAACCACATTACTAATTCAAGCTCAAACGCCTCGTTCTAGCTTGGCATTCCATTGACATCCTCCCTTTCCGTTAGGGAGGATGTCAAGAAAAGCATTATAAGAAATAGATGTTGAATTGCAATGAAAGTTGACCCAGGAATTGCATTGCAATTCAACAATGGTTGTTAGAAATGAAACCGACACTGCAAAATAACGACTCTGTCATTTTGGTAGGCGTAAACCAATCGATGTACTTCCGATAGCGGACATGAGAATAATGTCAGTCCGTCATCGATAGACAGCCGGACTGACAAACTCTGCTGCAACAATTGATGCTCTGGGTCACGCAGCCATTGGTGTAATTTTTGATAGGCTCGCTGATCAATTAATGCCAAAGCTGATATATCTTCTTTTGCTTGACTGGTCAATACAATACGCATGTTTTATTCCGCCGTATCCAAAGCTGTATCACTTAACGCTTCGGCGACACTGCTTTTCAGGCGCTCAGCGTTTACCGGTGAGTTCAACAAATATATCGTCTCTTGCAAGGCGCGCCAATCGGCTTCGCGGATTAGCATTAAATTTTCGGCCTCTTCTTGCACTAAGAGTACCGGCTCAATGTCTACTGCAGTAATAAAAGCACCCGGATTTTTAAGAAATTTTTTAAGGGCAATGGTATGCATAATTTGTATTTTTTTAGAAAGCAATGTGTTCAAGCCGAATAAGACCAAAAAATGATACACAAAACACAGGAAAATACAAAATTTGCGTATAAAGAAAATTAGTGTTTAATGTCACAAACTGCGTAAATAGCGCAAGAAAAAGCGTGCGGGATCTAATGCCTGCAATAAATCTTGTTCAATCGGCGCCGGCGCACCGATGATTTGGCTCGCTAAGATTTCACTGGCAAGCGCTGACCAAATCAATCCGCGCGACCCTAAAGCCAGAGCGGTATATAAGCCGGCACAGCGTGGCATAGCTCTTAAATCCGTACTTACTTTGCGCGCATGTGTGAGCGCATTGGAGATATCCGGCCAAGCACCAATTAACGGCAAACGGTCTACCGCAATACAACGCTGACCCACAAACCCGCCCTGAATCGTCATCGATTGATGATCTAACATCGCTGTGTCCGCAGCCAAAATTAATTTGAGTTTCTGCCAGTTTTCTTGATGACTCGATGTACGTACCGTTAAATCGCTATCACCTTCATCATAAGTCGCCCCCACAACAAATCTATTGGGTCCAG
>JAHFRX010000158.1 GCA_023266075.1 Legionellaceae bacterium
ATCAGAAATTTGCCGCGTATGCATTCTATCATAGAGATATCCGACACCCGCAAACATTGCACTTGATACAAAAGCATGCGAAATCATCACAATGATAGCGCCCTCAAGAATGAGTCCCGTACTCTGCAAACCGATACGCTCAGCAATTGCATAAACGGCAAAGCAGCCTAATGTCACAAACCCCATATGTGAAATTGAGGAGTACGCAATTAATTTTTTCATATCTTTCTGTGCAATTGCAATTAAACCTACATACACGATAGCAATCAGTGATAACGCCACCATGACCCACGCATATGCACGACAAGCATCTGGCACAATCGGGAGTGCAAAACGAATAAAACCATACGCACCAAGCTTCAGTAAAATAGCAGCCAGCACGATAGACCCCCCTGCCGGTGCCTCCGTATGTGCATCAGGTAACCATGTGTGTACTGGGACCATAGGGATTTTAATTGCAAAGCCTGCAAAAAATGCGACAAAAATAAGTGTCTGTGCCACCATACTCAATTTTGTCGCGTACATCGTTTGAATATCAAACGTACCCGTCAAGTGACCAAGATATAAAAATGACGCCAGCATCAGTACAGAGCCTAAGAAAGTAAATAAGAAAAACTTAATCGCCGCATAAACTCGGT
Source organism: Legionellaceae bacterium (assembly GCA_023266075.1). Taxonomy (GTDB): domain Bacteria; phylum Pseudomonadota; class Gammaproteobacteria; order Legionellales; family Legionellaceae; genus JAGVJT01. The sequence continues at coordinate 639 of JAHFRX010000158.1, forward strand.
TATCAGAGCCCCATATACCGATGATAAGGTACATTGGTATCAATGTTGCTTCCCAAAAAACATAAAAGACAATCGCATCCAATGCACTAAATACACCAACTAACAAACCTTGCATCACTAGAAACGCGGCCATATATTGCCCAACACGTTTTTGTACGCTGGTCCACGTTGCAAAAACCACGACCAAATTTGTAAACACACTCAATACAATTAATAACAAAGATAAGCCATCAACGCCCAAACGATAATGAATGCCAAACGTCGACATCCATGGCACATCTTCAATGTACTGCATACCTGAGGCATGAAGATCGAAACCTTGCATCAGCGGATAACAAAGACCGAGAGATAAAAAAATTGTAAATAATGTTACATAGCGCGCAACATTTGGGTTTGAATCATCAGCGGTCAGCAAAACAAAAGCTGCACCCAAAATCGGTAACCAAATTAAACTACTTAACAAATGATGCATATCTCACCTTCATTATGGATACGGGTTAACCCAGCACTATCCAACATAACAATCCAAACAGACCCAAAATCATCACAGCGACATACTGATATAAATAGCCGCTCTGTATGACACGAGTTGTCCTTGCGAGCCATCGAATCAATTTTCCTGTGCCATTCACAAAAAATCCATCAATCAGGCCTTTGTCTGTCACTGCATAAAAAAACCCACCTAATCCTAGGCTACCACGTACAAAAAGACGATCATTCAAGGCATCAAAGCCATATTTATTAACAAGAATGCGGTATAAAACGTGTAATCGAACAGATAGACGCTCCGGCAACGTTGGTTTCACAACATAACAGATGAACGCAATGAAAATACCCAACAACGTTATCCAGAAAATAGGAGACTCAAAAGCACATCGTGCACTTTCAAGCGGGGAAATGACTTCATGTGACAGATGCTTCAATACATCATATTTTGTCATCACAAAAAGCGATGATGAAAGCAACGCAGGCGTATCGAACAACATTGGCATATACAGCGCATAACCCACAAAAATGGATGGTATTGCCAACAGCACTAATGGCAGCCAAATCACCCAAGGTGACTCATGAAGATGCGACCAAGTATGCGCGTCAGAGCGAAACTTGCCATGGAACGTCATAAAAAAGGCACGGAAAGAATACAGTGCCGTAACCAAAGCACCCAACGCTACGCAGATGTACGCATACTGACTGCCTGGAATTGTGGATAACTGAGCAGCCTCAATAATTGTTTCTTTTGAATAAAATCCTGCAAACGGCGGTAGCGCACATAACGCTAAACTACCTATCAAAAAAGTCACATATGTGATGGGCATTTTGCGCCATAAACCACCCATTTTTCGCATATCTTGCTCGTGATGCATCCCCATGATCACGGAGCCGGCACCTAAGAAAAGCAGTGCTTTAAAACACGCATGCGTCAGCAAATGAAAAATACCCGCACTAAATGCAGATGTTCCCATTGCAACCATCATATAACCCAACTGAGACAATGTAGAATAAGCAACAACACGTTTAATGTCGTTCATCACCAACGCCAAGATACCGGTAAATAATGCGCCAGTGGCGCCAATCACGAGTACAAAGCTTAACGCAGTCTCAGAAAATTCAATCAGCGGTGAAATGCGCGCCACCATAAAAACACCTGCCGTTACCATGGTTGCCGCGTGAATAAGTGCCGAAATGGGTGTTGGACCTTCCATTGATTCGGGTAACCAAACATGCAAGGGTACTTGCGCCGACTTCCCCATCGCCCCCACAAATAAAAGAATGCAAATAACCGTCATCAATGACCAAGCATGCCCTGAGAAAAGCGTGATGCTTTCGTGTGATAAAGCCGTCGCTTGCTTGAACACCGCTACATAATCTAAAGAACCGGTGTAAACAAAAATTAAACCAATCCCTAAAATAAAACCCAAGTCACCGACACGATTCACGATAAAGGCTTTCAGACTGCCGATAATAGCGGACTCTTTTTGATACCAAAATCCAATCAGTAAGTAAGATACTAATCCGACACCCTCCCAACCAAAAAAGAGCTGTAAGAAATTATTACCTGTCACAAGCATAAGCATCATGAAAGTAAAGAGTGAAATGTAACTAAAAAAACGCTGATAACCATCATCTTCTGCCATATAGCCAACACTATAGAGATGTACCAGCAAGGAAACAAACGTCACCACAACCATCATGAGGGAACTCAACGGATCGATGAGAAAACCAATTTGAAACAGATAGTGAAAAAGCTCACCACCATCAGCCCACGTGTACAAACTTGTGTTCAGACTTTGGCCTTTGAAAAAAACGGCATCCGCAACATAAAGTGAAAGCACAAACGAAATAAACACACCTGAAATCGTGATGGTATGAGCACCTGTACGTCCCAATGGTTTTCGAGCAAACCCCGCAGCTATACTGGTCAAAAGTGGCAGGAACACGATGATGAAGCAAGACTGTAATATACTCACGCGATTACCCTTTTAATTGAGCCATTTGTTTCACATCAATCGTGCCGCGATTACGATAAAGTAAGAGCACAATCGCAAGACCAATTGCAGCTTCTGCTGCCGCAACGGTTAAAATAAAAAAGACAAAAACCTCGCCCGCATTCCCACCATAATAATGCGAGAACGCAACAAAATTAGTATTGACCGCTAAAAGCATCAGTTCGATACAGACTAAAAGCAAAATCACATTTTGACGGTTCAACAAAATACCGGCCATACTTAAACCGAATAACATTGCACCGAGTATCAGATAGTAACTTATTGGTATCATGTACTTATCCCCTTATTCTTCTGCTTTCATCGCATGTAAGCTAACAATCTCTTCAGGCCGTATCATCAGCTGTTTTCTTAAATTTTGACGCCTAGATCGGATAGGAGAACGATGTACCAACGTAATCGATGCGACAATCGCGACCAACAATAAAACCGCAGCAAGCTCAAATTCCGCCAAATAGTCTGTATAAAGAATCAATCCTAAGGCTTCAGTATTTGACGCAGCAGTAGAGACGATCACTTTTTCAGAAGTCTCAACTGAAAATGGTTGTCGCGGTAATACGTTCAGTAAAAGACTCGTCAGTAACCCTGTCACCACAATCACCAAGGGAAAGTAGCGCATTTTCTTGGCGGCCAATGCTTCCCTATCGATATTGAGCATCATCACGACGAATAAAAACAGCGTCATTACAGCACCCACATAGACCAGCACTAAAATTAAAGCTAAAAACTCTGCAT
>JAHFRX010000023.1:0-11011 GCA_023266075.1 Legionellaceae bacterium
TAAGTCGCTGATTCTAGCATGGCTTGTTGCCGAATGTTTTTGAATACGGTGAGCGTAGATTCAGCAGTCGTCAATATGCGACGACTGCTGCCAAAGTCACCAAAGGATAACAGTGCAAATCCAAGTGTAATGCCGATAATGACGAGTACAACAAGTACCTCAATGAGCGTAAATCCACGTTTACCCAGCATTCCAATTTCCAATGACCGCGTTGACACCGCTGCCACCAGGTTGCCCATCGGCGCCATTCGTGTATATATCAATTTCACCATGCTGACCGGGATTTAAATAAAGATAATCACGATCCCAAGGATCTTTCGGTAAAGTTTTTAAGTATGAGCGCCAATCTTTAGGTGTAGGGCTGCTACTTGGCATAGTCACCAGTGCTTTCAAGCCTTGATCCGTAGATGGATAAATACCATTGTCTAAGCGGTACAAATCAAGTGCATTTTGAATCGCGAGAACGTCTTGTTTGGCTTTAACAATTCGTGCATCGTCGGGTCGACTGATAATTTTCGGAACAACTAATGCTGCTAAAATTCCTAAAATGACAACAACGACCATGATCTCGATGAGCGAGAATCCTCTCTGTTGATGACGCATATTTCTCTCCATTCAGGTTTAAATTTTTAAAATCAGTGTTAGTGAAAACAAGGTGGATGTCAATCACTTAAGTGACTAATTGTTCCATAGAAAATATAGGTAGCAATGTAGCAAGAACGATAAATAGAATGACGCCTCCCATGAAGATGATAATCATTGGTTCTAAGAGTGTCATCATGGTATCGATTAAACGTTTGACTTCATTATCGAGGTGAAGTGCTGTGCGTTCCATCATCGATGAAAGCTGGCCACTTTTTTCACCGCTGGCAATTAAGTGTATCGCCATAGGATTTAAAAAAGTAGTTTCGTACAAAGCTTGGCTAATAGACATACCTTCCTTGACTTGTATGGTTGCAAGTTCAAAGCGTTCCTGGATAATTTTATTCGTAATCAGTGAGCTTGAGACGCGCATCGTTTCGATGATGTTCACACCGGCAGTAAACAAAATTGAGAAAGTGTGCGTGTAGCGCGCAATATTGACCGTGGTAATTAAAAAAGATAACCCTGGAAGTTTGAGCAGTATTTGATGCCATTTTCGGCGGATATGTGGTTTATTCAAGCTATGTTTAAATGCCCAAAGACCTAAAATGAACAATAATAGAAGCCAGAGCCCGTTTTTTTGGATGAAAGTACTCAGTGTAATTAAGACTTGTGTCATTGGCGGGAGAGCTTGTCCGCTACTATTAAATACGTCAATAATTTTAGGTACAACAAAAGCGAGTAAAAAGCTAATAATGGACATTGAGACAAAAACCATTATGACAGGATAAATCATCGCTTGTTGAATTTTTTGGCGTGTGTGTTGCTGATATTCGGTGTAGTCGGCCAGTTTCTCTAACACCATATCGAGCTTACCTGTTTGTTCGCCAGCGGCAATCGTGTGACGGTAAAGTTCTGGAAAGGCTTGAGGTTCTTCTTCCATGGCTTGGGCAAGTCCATAACCTTCGAGTACTTTTGCACGCACACCAAAAACGAGTGCGCGTATAGGTGCTTTGATGGATTGTTCGCCAACACCACGAAGCGCTTCTTCAAGTGGGATCCCGGCGGCAAGTAATGTCGCTAGTTGACGTGTCATTAAACATAAATCTTGTGCGGGAAAGGAGCGTAATCGTTTCTTTTTTTTAGTTTTTTTTAAGCCGCTGATTTGTGTTGGGATGAGGCCTTGTTCTCTTAAAACTTGGCGTGCTTGTCGTTCCGAATCTGCTTCAACAATGCCTTTACAAGAACGGCCATTCGCTTTTAACGCAAGGTATTGATATGCACTCATGAGATTATTCAAAAAGAGAGATCTTTGTGAGTCTAATCTATTGGGTTTAAGAAGTCATTAGGTTAAACTAAGTTTGGGATAAAACATGGAGTGAGGACATGAGTATCAGCAAGGTAAATGCAGCGATTGAAAAATATGCTGCTAAATTTGTGGATTTGCGATTCACAGATATTCTGGGTAAAGAGCAACATATTACGGTTCCTGTTTCAGCGATGAATGAAGAGATGTTGGACAGTGGGAAAATGATTGACGGTTCTTCGTTTAAAGGTTGGCAAAAAATTCATCAGTCAGACCTTGCGCTGGTTCCTGATGTTGACACCATCCAGCATGACCCATTTTATCAAGAAAGCACGGTTTTTATGCACTGTAATATTGTTGATCCGCAAAGTATGTTAGGTTATGAGCGTGATCCACGTTCTCTTGCGTTGCGTGCGGAAGCTTATTTAAAATCGACGGGTATTGCGGATGAAGTATTGTTTGGGCCTGAGCCTGAATTTTTTATTTTTGATGATGTCCAATGGGACAATAAAATCAATGGCTCATTTTACAAAATTGATTCTGAAGAAGCGCAATGGAATTCTGGTAAGGCAATTGAGGGTGGTAATATTGGTCATCGTCCGGGCGTTAAAGGCGGATATTTTCCCGTGCCACCGGTTGATTCATCGCAAGATATCCGGTCAGATATTTCGTTAGTGCTTGGCGCTTTAGGGATTGAAGTTGAAGCGCATCATCATGAAGTTGCGACGGCCAACCAGTGTGAAATAGCGACACGCTTTAATTCACTGACGAAAAAAGCGGATGAAATACAGATTTTGAAATATGTTGTGCTTAATGTTGCACATAGCCACGGTAAAACCGCCACATTTATGCCAAAACCGTTGGTGGGGGATAATGGTAGTGGGATGCATTGTCATCAATCTTTAGTAAAAGATGATGTCAATTTATTCTCAGGTGATCAATACGCCGGGTTATCTGAAACTGCTTTATATTACATTGGTGGTATCATTAAACATGCGCGCGCTTTAAATGCGATTACAAATCCATCAACAAATAGTTATAAGCGGTTGGTACCGGGTTTTGAGGCCCCTGTTCTTTTGGCGTATTCCGCGCGAAATCGTTCGGCGTCGATCCGAATTCCTCATGTGAGCAATCCTAAAGCACGTCGAATTGAAGTCCGTTTTCCTGATCCGAGTGCAAATCCATATCTCGCCTTTACGGCAATGATGATGGCAGGACTGGATGGTATACAAAAGAAAATACATCCAGGGAATGCGATTGATAAGGATTTGTATGATTTACCGCCAGAAGAGTTAATCGATGTACCTACGGTTGCATCGTCACTTGAAAATGCGGTAGAGCACTTGTTGCGTGATCATGAGTTTTTATTGCAAGGCGATGTTTTTACAAAAGATTTTATCAAAAGCTATGTGGAATTGCGTGAGCGCGATATCGCTTATATTCGTAGTTTAGTGCATCCTGCAGAGTTCGAGCTCTATTACAGTTTGTGATTTAAATAAAGTCTTTTTGTCTAAAGTTAATCCAATTATTGCCGTTAATGATGTTGTGCGCAGAGCAAATGCGACGCGCATGACATCATTGATGAGATTTATACAGGCGAATTGGAGCGTAAGATGGAAATTATTTTTCAAGGACGGCATTCTGAAGATGAAGCGCGTGAGAGTTTTTATAGTGTGCTTGAGATGCTGAAAAAACATTATCAAATCAATGGATTTCGAGAAATGCATCTGACGCTCACATTGGTTGATTCGACGGGTGACGATGTGGAACTTGTGGATAGTGATACAAATGAGCCTTATCGTGTCATAGAGGTGCGTCGCGACGATCTACAGACATCCAAGCGTATCGGCCGACCTGCATTAAAATTGGTTGTTGATAATACAAATACGTCTTCGTAAGAGCGCTAGTATTCTCAACGTTAATTTGTCATACTGCAGTTTTACATCTATTTATTTCATATTTATGCAAAAAAAAAATGGTGATCAACATTTTGAGGCTTGGTTTTCTACTTATGGGTTGCTTACAGTTGAACGCATTCTGGAGTATCTATCGATTAAGCTACCGCATGATGAGGTGGTACGTTTGTTGAGTGGTACACATCATGTTTTACATCGCGTGATTAATGTCCCATTGCTGAATATTTTCAATGGTATTATTTTTCAGCAATCTTATGATTATCAAGTATATGCACAAAAGTTGATGATTGATTATCGATTATCGCCTGAATATGCGAAAGATCCAGAGTCACCAGGTGCCAATATTCGATCAGATTTGAACGATCAGTACGAGCAACTTTTAAGTCTTGTGAAAGCGTTTACCGATCATCAATATAAACATTATCAAATTATTTCAGAAAGCCAATCTTATTTAATCGAGCGCATAGATGAGCTGAGAGATCCCGTGAATCAATTGGACACATTAAGTGATGACGACGACTTAATGACCGTATTAAGAGTTATCATGGCCGTGCTGAAGAGATGATGTTGACGTTTAAAAGTTATCGAACACAATTTTATGATCTGATTCTTGCATTGTCGGAGCGTTTGGGAAGCCTATCCGAGTATCAGTTCGATGTTGCACAAGCTGAGAAAGAGCGTGAGTCGCTGTTTTTTGATAAAAAGATCGGTGAAGATTAAGGATACATGAAAATCATTGCGATTGTGCCGTAAATCATCTAAAATCGACAAGCTTTAACGACACACACGTTTCGTCACATCAGGTGGGGTCCTATTTTTAGGTACTTGATGGGAAATGTGGAGGCCTAACCCTGGAGAATACTATGAAAGTAACAATGAAAGAATTGCTTGAGTCTGGTGCTCATTTTGGACATAGAACACGTTATTGGAATCCTAAGATGGCCGAGTACATCTTTGGTTCACGTAATCAGATTCATATTATCAACTTAGAAAAAACACTTCCTTTGCTGAATGATGCATTGAATTACATTGGTAAGCTTGCATCAAATCATGCCAAAATTTTATTTGTGGGCACAAAACGTGCTGCACAAGGAAGTATTCGTGAGCATGCAAAACGATGCGGTATGCCTTATGTTGATCACCGCTGGTTAGGTGGTATGTTGACTAACTACAAAACAGTTCGTCAATCTATTTTTCGCTTAAAAGAATTGAAAAAAATGCGTGAGGAAGGAAGTTTTGAGCATATGATTAAAAAAGAAGCTTTAATGCTAACGCGTGAATTAGATAAATTAGAGCGCAGTTTAGGTGGTATTGAAGATATGGCAGGTTTGCCTGATGCGCTATTTGTGGTTGATGTTGGCTTTGAACATATTGCTGTTGAAGAAGCACGACGCTTAAAGATCCCTGTCATTGGCGTGGTAGATACAAATAACAGCCCAGATAAGATTGATTATATTGTTCCAGCCAATGATGACTCAATGCGCGCTATCGAAATTTATGTGCGTTCTGTTGCGGATGCGATTTTAGAAGCAAGACATAGTGGTGCGGGTTACGCGCCATCTTCTGAGGAATTTGTAGAAGTGACACCAGCGGCTCATCATGAAACAAGTGCAAAACCCGCAGAAGACGCGAGTGAATAAATAATCACTCCTCAGATCATGATAGAATAGATAAATTAAATGGCCCGTTTGACGGGCCATTTTGTATAAGTGGAGATAATGATGTCAGTTGATGCAAAATTAGTGATGGAGCTCCGTCAGCGTACTGGGGCTGGCATGATGGAATGTAAGCGGTTTTTGGGCTTACCCCAAGTGAATGGTGATATTGAATTAGCGATTCTAGAAATGCGTAAAGCAGGACAAGCAAAAGCGGATAAGAAAGCTGATCGAATTGCAGCGGAAGGTGTGATTGTTTTTGCACGTAGTGACGATGGTCGACGTGCACTTTTAGTTGAAATTAATAGTGAAACAGATTTCGTCGCGCGTGATGCAAACTTCACACAATTTGCAACGGATGTTGCGAAGACGGCTTTAAGTACTCATGTGACGGATGTCATGAAGCTTTCGGAAACAAAAATGATTCACCGTGAGATAACTGTAGAAGAAGCGCGTCAAGAACTGGTTGCAAAGATAGGTGAGAATGTCAAAATTCGTCGTATCGAACTGGTTGAGTCTCAAGGTACTGTTGGTACTTATATGCATGGCACACGTATTGGTGTGTTAGTTGCACTGAGCACGGCAGATGATGTGTTGGCAAAAGATATTGCAATGCACATTGCTGCATCTAAGCCTATTGTGGTGAGTCGTGACGATGTACCAGAAGCTTCGATTGAAAATGAGCGTGAAATTTTTATGGCGCAAGCTAAAGATAGTGGAAAGCCACAAGAAATTATCGAGAAAATGGTTGAAGGACGAATGAGTAAATATGTTGACGAAGTGAGCCTTTTAGGGCAGCCTTTTGTGAAAGATCCAAGCAAAAAGATTATGCAGCTGCTGAAAGAGAAAAGTGCTGACGTATCACGTTTTATTCGCCTAGAAGTGGGTGAAGGGATTGAGAAGAAAGAAGATAATTTTGTTGCAGAAGTGATGGCTCAGGTCCGTGAATCATGATGGATAACCCTAAACTCAAATATCGTCGTATCTTATTGAAATGCAGTGGTGAAGCGCTCATGGGAGATGGCCATCATGGCATTGACCCGCGTGTGCTAGATAAAATTGCATCGGATGTGGCGGAGTTAGTAGGTTTGGGTCTTGAGATCGGTCTGGTTATTGGTGGTGGTAATTTGTTTCGCGGTAAGACGCTTTCTGATGCAGGCCTTGGTCGTGTGACGGGTGATTATATGGGGATGCTTGCCACCGTGATGAATGCACTTGCATTAAGGGATGCATTGGAGCGTATTGATTTGCCCGCGCGCATTATGTCTGCGATACCGATGTTAGGTGTGGTTGATCCATATAATCGTCGAAAAGCGATAACGCATTTACGAAACAAGCATGTGATTATTTTTGCAGCGGGGATTGGCAATCCTTTTTTTACCACAGATACAGCGGCTTGTTTGCGTGCGATTGAAGTGGGTGCAGATATTGTTTTGAAAGCGACAAAAGTCGATGGTATTTATTCAGATGATCCGAATAAAAATCCAAACGCAAAACGTTATGATTATTTGACGTATCGAGAAGTTTTAACGCAAGGTCTTGAAGTGATGGATTTGACTGCGATTTGTTTGTGTCAAGATCATAATATGCCCTTGCAAGTGTTTGATATGTCAGCTCCTGGTGCACTGAAGCGAATTGTGCTGGGCGAGCAAATCGGGACTATTGTTGGAGGAGGAACAGAGCATGATGAGTGAAATTAAGCGTGATGCAGAGCGTCGTATGCAAAAAGCAGCGGACGCCTTGCAGCATGAAATGATAAAAATCAGAACAGGAAGAGCAAGTGCAAATCTACTGGATCATGTGATGGTAGATTACTATGGCAACATGACACCGATTAATCAAGTTGCGAATGTTACTGCAAGTGATGCTCGCACGATCAGTGTAACGCCGTGGGAAAAATCAATGTTTCCTGCTGTTGAAAAAGCGATTTTGAATTCAGGTTTAGGTCTCAACCCGGCAAACTCTGGATCTGTGATTCGTGTACCCATGCCACCTTTGAGCGAAGAGCGTCGTAAAGAAATGATTCGTGTGGTAAAAAGTGAGGCAGAGCAAGGACGTGTTGCTGTTCGTAATATACGTCGAGACGCGAACCAAGCGCTAAAAGAAAGTGTAAAAGCGAAAGATATTTCTGAAGATGATGAGCGTCGTAGCATTGACGATATTCAAAAATTAACAGATCAATTTATCGCACAAATTGATGCGATTTTAGAAGCCAAAGAAAAAGATTTAATGGAAATTTAAGATCAATTGTTCTATTTCCATCGGCATATTTTTGATTTTGCCGAGTTTGAACATATGATCTATTTTTTGGCATGCGCTTAAGAGCGCATGCAGTGTCGTCGGCTGAAGTCGGCTTAAGGCTGCACGATATGCAGGCTCACGGTTTGCCCATATGTTTAAGCGAGAAGCAGCATCATTGAATTTCATGCCGTTCTGTATCAGTTGATGTAACTGAATCAGTAAGCGAATTTCTTGTGTTAATATCCATAAAATCAAGACACTTTCTGTTTTTTGAGCGATAGCAAGTCTCACACAAGAGAGTGCTTTTTCAAGATCAGCGTATAAGCAAGCATTGGCTAACTCAAAAAGATCATAATTGCATTCAAAGCTTAAATGCTCACGGACATCGTCTAAGGACAAGCTGTGCCCTGCTGGATGCAACAAGGTTAATTTTTCAACCAGTTGAGCACAGGCGAGATGGTTTCCCATCGTGTATTGCAGTATCAGTTCGACAATGTCAGATGTATAAACCAATGGAACTCGATTGAGTGCATCTTGTATCCACTGTTGCATACGAGAAGCATTGAGTGAGGTGATGTGTACGATGGTGCATTCAGCGCGCGACATGCAAAAGGAGAGTGTCTTTTGTGTTAATAAAGGTGCTTGAACCAACAGCAAGCTTTGTGTATTGACGGCATCAAGATATGCTGTAAACATTTTTTTTTCACTAGCGTCTAAGTTTTTTTTATTGAAACGCACGTCAATTAGTTTTTGTTGAGAAAATAATGTGTAACTGTTCGCTTCAGCGTACATATCATGCCAGTCATGAGGCTGTTCGATTGAAAAATATAAGGCCTCTGAATCAGTATGGCGGTGTTTCCAAGCAGCCTTCACCTCTTTTACAGCTTGCATGATCAGAAAATTATCCTGACCAATTAAAAGATAAACCGGTGACAATGTTTTTTTTAAATGTGGTGATAATGCGGTGTGTTTAATCAGCATTTAAATTACCGCTATCGCCACCGTACTTGATCCAACATTGACCATGCGCCCCACCTTCGAGATAGAGGAAGCGATTACACATCGACATGGCTTTTTTGCATGAGTCTTCGCCATCGATATCCCAAGCGTGCCCATCATCGTCAGTGACAATGCAACGTCCTTGTCCTGAAATTGGTTGTTCTTCGCAATATGATTGTGCGGTACGGCATGTTTTAGGTTGATTGGAATCTTTTTTACATGAAGATAGTGCACTTTTCATTGCTTTGTCTATGGTGAGTGCCGTTGCTTTGTAGCTTTGTTCTTTGGTGTCAAATGCTAAACATAGCCATTCTTGAGGAATATTACTCGCGTAAGTTGTCGGCGCCAAAGCTAATATAAACATCATATAACATAATTTAAAGCGTTTCATAAATTCCCTTTAACAGTAGTCTTTTGATTAAATTCTTTCTTTTTTGAAAGCGGTAGCGCGTTGATGCGTTGTACGATTTGTAAGGCTGCATCGTAACGCATATCATCAATGATATGCTCTTCCTCATCATGTGATCCTAGAATCTTATCATTATTGATCGTCAAAAAGCGTGTGACAAGTATCGGTCGATTGTCGATAAGTACCGGGCCTTTTGTTTTTTCAAAAGAAAAAAAGATGTGATAGATGAGTTGATATTGTCGTGATGAGCTGCCCGAGCTAATACTCAGAATATTTTTTTCAATCGTTTCTTGGTGGATGGTTAAGCGATAAGGCGCATTGAGTTGAAGTTGGATGTTATCTTCCAATAAACGTCGTTTTATAATGGACGTTAAGTGTGGTGGCGTGTTCGTTGCAATAAGATGCATTGAATGATATATCTTTGAAAGCTTGTCTGTTTGACCCCGTAAAATAAAATGACAACCGGCAAGACTAAAAAGCGCAATGCTGAAGAGCAGTCGACAATAAGTGCTCACCGTGTAATCACTAGATTAATCAGATGACGATGTGCCACGACAATGGCTTTTTGAATTGGCGTGTTTTCAAGAAACGATGCGGTGATCATTTTTGCTTGTTCAATCAATTCAGCGTCTGATGTGTCAACATCGGTGGTAAATTGCCCGCGACGTTTACCGTTAATTTGTACAATAAATTCAACTTGATTAATCTTAAGGGCGCTTTTGTCCACTTTAGGCCAAGGTGTGTCGATAATCGCTTTTGAAAAGCGGAGTGATTGCCATAATACATGTGTGATATGAGGGGTGATAGGGGCTAATAAGCGTAGTAAGATACTGACGCCAGAGTGGAGGTAATAGCGATCGAGATCGGTTTCAATGTTAAACGCTGATAACTCGTTTAACAGTTTCATGCATGCCGAGACAACCGTATTAAATTGATGTCGTGAGTAATCATGTGATGCTTGTGCCAAGCGTTGATGGAGTGTAAAACGTGCTTTTTGAAGGCGTTGGTCTGCAAATTCCCAGTTGATATTGGGTGTGTCATCTACAAAAGTATCGTTAATCTCTTGAATCAATTGCTTGTGTTGATAAACAAACGCCCATAGTCGTTTTAAGAAGCGGTGCGCGCCTTCAACCCCTGCATCTGACCATTCTAAAGATTGTTCAGGTGGTGCTGCAAAAAGTACAAATAGACGAGCAGTATCAGCGCCATAGGCGTCGATGAGTTGATTAGGGTCGACGATGTTTCCTACAGATTTTGACATTTTTTGTCCACCTTTGAGGACCATGCCCTGTGTTAAGAGTGAAGTAAATGGCTCGTCTGAATTCAATAAACCCTCATCCCGCATGAGCTTATGAAAAAATCGTGCGTATAATAAGTGCATGACAGCATGCTCAATACCGCCAATGTATTGGTCGACGGGTGTCCAGTATTTAGCGCGATCATCCAGCATGGTGCTGTCCTGACCTTTGCAAGCAAAGCGCGTGTAGTACCATGAGGATTCGACGAATGTATCAAAAGTATCTGTTTCTCGCACGGCATCTTGTTCGCACTTAGGACAAACCGTGTTAACAAATTCTGAGCATTGCGCCAAAGGGGAGCCTTGTACTGTAAAGTCTACTGTTTCCGGTAAAGTGACAGGTAGATCTTCTTCGGAAACGGGGACAATGCCGCAATGTTCACAAATAATCATCGGGATAGGGGTACCCCAATAGCGCTGGCGTGAAACACCCCAATCGCGCAGGCGATAGTTGACTGTCGTATGGCCAAGTTCGCGCTCTTCAAGATAAGCGATGATTTTTTGGGTCGCATCTTTTGAAGAGAGACCGTCGAATATTCCAGCGTTAATGAGTACGCCCTCACCCATGAAAGCGGCATCTTTAAGGGGTGTTGTTGATTGAATCAC
>JAHFRX010000023.1:11021-12837 GCA_023266075.1 Legionellaceae bacterium
ATCATGCGCAGGTACACCCATAACGGCCCCTGTTCCGTATTGCATTAAGACAAAATTGGCAATCCAAATGGGTAAATCCTCGCCTGTGATGGGATGTTTCGCCACAAAAGAAGTTGCAATACCACGTTTTTCAATGGTTGCTATCTCGGCTTCAGTGGTGTTTGTTGCTCGGCAGCTTGTTAAAAAATCTAAGATGGCCGGATCTTCATTTCCCGCACGTTTTGCCAGAGGATGATCAGCTGCGATGGCAAGATAAGTGACACCCATCAGTGTATCTGGGCGAGTGGTGTAGATTTTGAGTACTTTATTAGCCTTTGGTACTGTGAAATGAATCTCGGCACCTTCTGAGCGTCCAATCCAATTGCGCTGCATTTGTTTCACTTGCTGTGGCCAATGTGTCAATGTATCTAAACCTAACAGTAACTCGTCAGCATACGCTGTGATTTTAATGAACCATTGTGAAATTTCCTTGCGCTCAACGATGGCCCCAGATCGCCACCCGCGTCCATCGACAACTTGTTCATTGGCCAGTACTGTTTTATCAACAGGATCCCAATTGACCCAAGAATTTTTCTTATAGGCTAAACCTTTTTGAAAAAGTTTGATAAAAAACCATTGCTCCCAGCGATAATACTCAGGGTCGCATGTTGTAATCTCACGGCGCCAATCATAGGCATTTCCAAGTCTTAAGAATTGCTCTCTCATGGATTGGATATTTTGTTTAGTCCATTCGGCGGGATGAATACCGCGTTGAATTGCTGCGTTTTCAGCAGGTAAGCCAAAGGCGTCCCAACCGATAGGTTGTAAGACATTTTTACCTTGCGCACGTTGAAAACGTGCGATCACATCACCTAGCGTATAGTTGCGCACATGACCCATGTGTAGCGAGCCACTCGGATAAGGAAACATGGATAAACAGTAGAATTTCTCCTTGTTGAGATCTTCTGTAACATTAAAACACTGTTTTTTATTCCAGTATTGCTGTGCTTGCTCTTCAACTTGGCATGGGTGATAACTGTTTTCCATGAGCTCTACTTATTTAAAATCAGGCTGCTAGGATACCGCCTCTTTAAGATGTCGGCAATAGGGCATCTCTTCGTTAAGGTTTATTGTTGCTTAATTTTTTGAGATTGAAGAGCACGATGAGGCAACATAGAAATAGAAATGGCTGATCACCGTAGATTGACCATGGTGTGCACCCGGTTTTTGGCGTAAGATTTGCTTCAAGAACACCAGAGGTAAAGGCAGGAAGAATCTCTTCAATCTCTCCATTATCGCGAATCACTGCTGATAATCCATCATTGTTTGCAAGAATCTGATAGCGACCGGCTTGTTTTGATAATACTTGTGCCATTTGTACATGTTGAAACATCGCAAGTGAATGTCCAAACCATCCATCATCACTCACCGATACTATCCATTCTGCTTGAGGTAATTGTCGTCTCAAAAGTTCAGGAAAAGCAAGCTCATAACAAATAAGAGAAGCGATGGGGTGTTGATTCACAACGATCAACGGTTGGTGTGGTCGACCTGGACTTAAATTAGGCGGTAGTCCTACCCATTGATTAATAATAGATAAAAAGGATGGCACAAATTCCCCGAAGGCAACCAAGTGCTGTTTAAAATAGGTTCCCTCGGCTTCTCCTAAGCCAATCAGAGCATTATAGAAGAGTGACGAATCTTGTGTTGTCGGAACAGGGATACCCAGTAAAATGGAGCTCTTTTTTTGCTGAGCATCGATATCCAATGAGGCTAAAATATCACTGATATAAGCGCTGGGTACGGGTATTGCTGATTCAGGTAAAACAATCAATTG
>JAHFRX010000159.1 GCA_023266075.1 Legionellaceae bacterium
GACAGATGGATAAGATACGTTCGCGATAGGACAAAAGTGCAGGTATTGTGGTTAATGCCGGCTTAAGGTTCGGCATGATAAGTGCGCGTTGAAAATGATTCGCTGTTGCGGGTACCGTGTGTTGCAACATGACATCATCGCGAAGATGGACGTGCCAGTCGTCAGGTTTTCTGAGTGTAAGCGTCACGTTCTTCATCAGTGCACAAGAGAAGGATCTTAAGTATAACAGATTTTCATGAATTGTTTTATTTTTCGGGTGTTGGTATTCTTAGAGGTCTTAACCAGTTTGGAGAACAAGATGCCTATTTCATTGCCACCATTACCTTACGATAAAAATGCACTTGAGCCGCATATTTCTGCGGAAACATTGATGTACCATTATGAGAAGCATCATCATACGTATGTCATTAATTTAAATAAATTGATTGTAGGCACTGAGTTTGAGTCTCTTTCTCTCGATGAGATTGTGAAGAAATCGACCGGAGGCATGTTTAATAATGCGGCCCAAGTGTGGAATCATACGTTTTATTGGCACTGTCTGAGCCCTCAGGGCGGTGGTGAACCGAAGGGTACTATATTGTCGGCAATTGAGCAGGCTTTCGACTCATTCGATGCTTTTAAAGAGCAATTCACACAGACCGCATTGACGACATTTGGTTCTGGTTGGGCGTGGCTGGTTCAGGATGAGCAACGTCAACTTAAAATTGTGAGTACGAGTAATGCCGGTACACCAATGACGATGGGGTTATATCCTCTTCTGACGTGTGATGTTTGGGAGCATGCTTATTATATTGATTACCGCAATGTACGTGCAGATTATGTAAAGGCGTTTTGGTCTTTGGTGAACTGGGAGTTTGTTGCATCTCATTTTAAATAACTCACGTAATAAGGAAAAATCATGCACGTGACGACCTATAATCCACTTCCCGTTGCATTTACGCATGGTGAAGGGATATGGCTTTATCAAGGTAAAGAGGCGTATCTTGATGCATTAAGTGGTATTGGCGTATGCAATCTTGGACATGCACATCCTGATGTGACGAAAGCGATTCAGCAACAAGCTGCGCAATTGCTTCACACGTCAAATACATTCCATATTCCATTGCAAGAGTTACTTGCGGAGCGGCTCACGACGCTGACGAAGATGCAGCAAGTATTTTTCAGTAACTCTGGTGCTGAAGCGAATGAAGCTGCGCTGAAATTAGTGCGTCTCTTTGGTCATCAAAAAGGTATCGACTCTCCGGCGACAATCGTTATGAATGGTGCTTTTCATGGCCGAACGTTGGCAACGTTAAGTGCGTCTGCTGGGCGGAAAATCCAAGCAGGATTTGAGCCTTTAGTGAGTGGTTTTGTACGTGCACCGTTCAACGATCTTGAAGCACTTCACGTGATTGCACAAAATAGAAAAGATATTGTTGCCATTATGCTTGAGCCTATTCAAGGTGAGGGTGGTGTGATTGTAGGTGATGAGACGTATTTACGAGAAGTCGCGAAGCTTTGTGATGAGAATGATTGGTTATTGATCATGGATGAAGTGCAAACGGGTAATGGTCGCACAGGTCATCTTTATGCATCGATGGGGTTAACGATACAGCCTGATATTTTGACCACGGCAAAAGGCTTGGCCAATGGCGTGCCGATGGGTGCAACGTTGATAAGTAATCGTGCTGCGGATTTGTTTAAACCTGGTGGCCATGGGTCAACATTTGGCGGCAATCCGCTCGCCTGTGCTGCAGCAAATGCTGTGTTAGATGTGATTGAGCGTGATAAGTTATGTGAGCATGTGCGTGTATTAGGTGTTAAACTGAAAGAGCAATTGTTTTTTGCATTAGGGGAGAATCCTCATGTACGTCAAATTCGTGGTCAAGGTTTGATGATAGGGATAGAAATGGATAAACCTTGCTTGGATATGCGTTTGGTCGGATTAAAACATCGGTTGTTGTTTAGTGTCACAGCCGAAGCTGTCATTCGATTGTTACCACCGTTGATTATTCAAGAGTCAGAGCTTACGGAATTGGTCGCGCGTCTCGTGAGAACGATTAATGATTATTATGACTTAGGCGTTGACGGATAACTTCGTATAAACAGATCCCTGTTGCGACAGACACATTTAAACTAGATACATTGCCGTACATAGGGATGGAAAATAATCCATCACAGTAATCCTTAGTGAGGCGTCGGAGTCCTTTGCCTTCAGCGCCCATCAGAATAGCGACAGACGTTTCTTTCAAATTCATTTCATAAAGAGAATCAGGAGCTTCTCCTGCAGCACCATACAACCAGACACCTGCGGCTTTGAGTGTGTCTAATGTTCTTGCAAGATTGGCCACACGAATCACCGGGATAGCTTCTGCCGCACCACAGGCAACTTTACTGACCGTGGCATTTACTTGTGCGCTGTTGTCTTTAGGGGTGATGACAACATCGACACCGACGGCATCTGCTGTGCGTAAACACGCGCCCAAATTGTGTGGATCGGTGATGCCATCTAAAATTAAAATGAATAATTTTTTTTCTGACGTTGTGAGTAGTTGTGTTAGATCTGTTTCATTATATTCTAGCACTTTATCCATGATGGCGACGACGCCTTGGTGCTTGATGTTGGGAAACTGCTGCTTCATCGCTTGACTGTTCAAAGGTACGAGCGGGATATTTTTGGCCTGTACTTTTGTCAGGAGTGCATGAAGACGCTTATCTTGTCTGTCATGATTAATATAGAGCACCTGAATTGTATGTCGCGGGTTGTCGACAACAGCTTCAATGGCATGAAGCCCATAGAGCGTGTGTTTTGTGTTATCCGCCACGTGTAGACTCATCAAAAATGGGGTCAAAATCAATTTTGCGTTCGGCTAAGTCGACACGTGCGACAATAACGCTCATTTTGTCTCCGAGCCGGTATCGTTGTCCCCGCTTCTCTCCAACCAAACGATGCTTGGCTGCATCATACGTGTAGTAGTCATTTTTGAGTGCTGTGATATGTACCAGACCCTCAACATAAACGTCATCAAGCTCAACAAAAACACCAAAAGATGTGACTGCAGCAATACGTCCTTCAAAACGTTGCCCGAGTTTATCTTGCATGTATTCACACTTGAGCCACGTCACTACATCGCGCGTTGCTTCATCAGCACGGCGTTCGGTTACAGAGCAATGTTTTCCTAATTGCTCCATGTCTTTTTCCGAATAACGAAACTGTGAAATATCTTGGTTATCGATAACATATCCAATCGCTCGGTGGATGAGTAAATCAGGATAACGTCGAATTGGCGACGTAAAATGTGTGTAGGCGGGATAAGCGAGTCCAAAATGCCCTTCATTATGTGCAGTATAATGTGCTTGTTTGAGTGATCGTAGCATGACTGTTTCAACTAAATGTTTCTCTGGCCGATGTTGAAGAAGCTGTATCGTTTTTTGATAATCTTTCGGTGTAGGCGTCATTCCTCCTGACAGCTTTAATCCAAGCTCACCTAAAAATTCACGGAGTGCTGTGATTTTGTCGGGCTCAGGAGGCGCATGTGTTCGATATAACGTTGGGATGCCTGCCTTTTGTAAGAAGCGCGCTGCGGCAATATTTGCAGCTAACATGCATTCTTCGATAAGGCGATGCGCATCGTTTCGAACTAAAGGGATAATTTTATCAATTTTTCGTTTTTCATTAAAAATGATGCGTGTTTCTGTACTATCAAAATCCATGGCACCACGTGTTACTCTTGCTTTTAAGAGCGCATGATATAATTGATTTAAAGCGTCAATATTTTGCCAAAGATGTGTGTAATTTTCGGGTGTTTCTCCTTGTTGCAGCCATTGACTTACTTGCGTATAGGTCAGTCTTGCTTGT
>JAHFRX010000024.1 GCA_023266075.1 Legionellaceae bacterium
TTGGAATATCAACGTGTTGAGTTTTGTAATACGTCGCGCTCTATTCTCAGCGTCAAAGATAAAATGTTGATGAATCAAAAGATTAGATATGCGGGTTTACCGTCACCGAAAACACTGCTCGTTAAATTTCCTGTTTCAGTTGATTTTATTGCGTATGAAATCGGATTTCCATTGGTGATTAAAACGATTTCTGGCGCGCGTGGACAAGGTATTTTTCTATGTGAGACCATCAATCAGTTCAGAGATATGATGGAGTTGTTGTCTCTTCAGCAGCAGACAAATGGTTTTATTGTGCAAGAATTTATTCAAGAAAGTTATGGGCGTGATGTACGTGTTTTTGTATTAGATGGAAAGGTGCTGGGTTGTATGAAGCGTATGTCAATGAGTGGGTTTAAAGCAAATTTCTCATTAGGCGGAACGGTAGAAGCCTATCCTATGTCGCAAGAGTTAGAGACACTTGCCATTAAGACAGCACGCCTTTTTGAGCTTGAAATTGCAGGTATTGATCTTTTATTTACTAACGATGGATTTACAATTTGCGAAGCAAATTCATCTCCTGGATTTAAAGGGATGGAGAAAGCAACAAACGTGGATATTGCTTCACAAATTATGGCTTATGCGATTGAAAAGATGAAACGTTGTTAGTCTTTAACACGCGAAACGTATTCAGCTGTTCGAGTATCTACTTTGATAGTTTCACCGGTTTGAATGAACAAAGGTACACGTACGACAGCGCCAGTCTCAAGTGTAGCGGGTTTTCCACCGCCACCAGACGTATCACCACGGACACCTGGATCTGTTTCTGTGATCGTGAGGCTGACGAAGATAGGTGGGGTGATATTCAGTGGTTCGTTATTCCAAAGTGTGACCATACAGACGTCTTGTTCTTTGATCCACTGTAGTGCATGTTCAATCGATTGAGGACTTGCTGTGTACTGTTCGAAAGTGTCAGGAACCATAAAGTGCCAAAATTCGCCATCATGATATAAATATTGCATTTCCACATCAACGACATCCGCAGATGCAAGAGACTCACCAGATTTGTAAGTGCGCTCTACAACGCGACCTGTTTTTAGGTTTCGAATTTTGACGCGTGTGAAGGCTTGTCCCTTACCTGGTTTGACAAATTCGCATTCAACCACATTGCATGGCGCATCGTCGACCATGACTTTAAGACCATTCTTTAGTTCGTTTGTGCTATAAACAGCCATGATTACTCCATTTTTATATGTAATGGTTTTCGAAAAATTGATCATTTGCTACAATTTCTTCAATTTCCACAGTTTAACAATTTTGTGTGCTAAATGCGAGATGAAAGCCAACGTTGGCAGCAGATTCTGGCTACGGGGTTTTCATCTGTGGCAGAGCTGTTGCGTTTTCTTGATATTCCTATCGATGCGGGAAGTGTTGATGCTGAGCAGCTTTTTGCAACGCGTGTTCCGAAAGGCTTTGCTGCGCGTATGCAAAAAGGTAATCGACTGGATCCGTTACTTTTACAAGTCTTGCCTCAATATGATGAGTTTGAAGAAAAGCCAGGATTTACGCGAGACCCTTTGCACGAGAAAAAAACCAATGCGATGATGGGTTTGATTCATAAGTATCACGGTCGTGTCTTATTGACAGTTTCTGGTGTCTGCGCGGTCAATTGTCGCTATTGTTTTAGACGTCATTTTCCGTATCAAGAGAATAATCCAGGTCGTCAGGGCTGGCTCAATGTTTTGGCTTATATTAAAGAAGATACAACGATTCATGAGGTCATTTTAAGTGGTGGAGACCCTTTATTAGCAACGGATAGCACACTGGCGTTTTTAGTGACACAGCTGGAATCAATTCCTCACGTTTCTACACTGCGAATTCACACACGTATCCCGGTCGTATTGCCAGAACGTGTGACAATGGCACTTTGTCAGTTATTGCAGCGCAGTCGTTTGAACATTGTTGTGGTGTTGCATGTCAATCATCCAAATGAATTAAGTGAAGAAGTGAAAGCGTGCTGTGATCGATTGCGCGCACATCATTGCCATCTTCTGAATCAATCGGTCTTATTAAGAAGAGTGAATGATGAGGCAACTATTTTGATGCAGCTCAGTGAGCAGTTATTGGCATTTGGTGTGATGCCTTATTATTTGCATGTGTTGGACAAAGTGCAGGGCGCTGTGCATTATGATATTGAAGAGCAGGAAGCTAAAAAATTGCATCAAGCCCTTGTGGAGAACTTGCCGGGATATTTAGTCCCGCGGTTGGTGCGGGAGATGCCTGATGTACGGCATAAAGTGTTTATTTGAAGAAGTATGAAAAATAGTAATTTTAACATATGATAGTTGATATGCGCATGTGTAATTTGTTTCGATAAAACTAAGGATAGAATGATGGTGAATGTGTTATTTTTTGTATTGTTTATCGTGTTTACGCTCGTTGTATTAGTGCGTGATATGAAGCCTATCATTTGGAAAGTTGGGAGTTTGGTTTATCTCGTTGTTTCGATGATGATACTGTCATTACCGCTTATCTTTGCAATTCCACTGTGGGTGCTAACGCTTGCTGTTATTGCGATATTGAGTTTTTCACCGCTGCGTCGGTGGCTGAGTGATCAGCTTTTTAAACATGCGGAAAAAGCGGTGCCGCGCCTTTCCAAAACAGAAGAAGAGGCATTAAATGCGGGTGATACGTGGATTGAAAAAAGTATTTTTACAGGTAACCCGGATTGGGCGGGGTTGTTTGAGATCAAAACATCGCTCACGGCCTCTGAGCAGTCTTTTTTAGATAATGAAGTTAATACGTTATGCGAAATGCTGAATGAGTGGGAAATTAATCAGCAGCAAGATTTACCAGAGCAGGCATGGGCCTACATTAAAGAAAAAGGATTTTTAGGGCTTGTGATTCCAGAAGCGTATGGCGGTAAAGGATTTTCTGCACGTGCGCATTCGGATATTGTGTTGAAGATTGCAAGTCGTTCTTCAGTAGCGTCAGTGACGGTAATGGTACCCAACTCATTGGGACCGGGTGAGCTGTTATGTCATTATGGCACCGAAGAGCAAAAAAATCGTTATTTACCTCGCCTTGCACAAGGGATTGATATTCCTTGTTTTGCACTGACTGAGCCTGAGGCTGGGAGTGATGCTACCTCGCTTCAGTCGCGTGCTGTGGTGGTGGAGAAAGAAATCAAGGGTGAGCGCGTATTGGGGCTATTGTTAACACTCAATAAGCGTTGGATTACATTGTCATCTGTGGCGACTTTAATTGGTTTAGCCGTACAGTTACGTGATCCAGAAGGTCTTTTGCAAGGCGTTGGGCAAGAGGGTATTACGTGTTTACTGATTCCCCATGATGTGCCGAATCTTGAGATTGGTAATCGTCATCTACCAGCGAGCCAACCGTTTATGAATGGTACGATTCGAGGCAAAGATATTTTTGTCCCGATGGATAGTATTATTGGCGGCCAAGCTATGGCGGGTCATGGTTGGAAAATGTTGGTCGAGTGTTTGTCTATTGGTCGTTCTATTTCATTACCCGCGTTAGGGACGGCGTCATCGTCGATGGCCTATCTTGTGACCAGTGCGTTTTCGCGTATTCGACGTCAATTTAATGTAGATTTGGCGCAATTTGAAGGTATTGAAGAAAAGCTTGCTGAAATTGGTGGATTAAATTATCTTGTCAGTGCAACAAGGCTGCTGACAGTGTCGGCGGTTGACATGCATAAAAAGCCATCCGTTGCTTCAGCGATTACGAAGTATTTTAATACGGAGCTTGCACGCACGACGATTAATCATGCCATGGACATTCATGGTGGACGTGCTGTGGTGATGGGGCCAAGAAATTATTTAATGAATTATTATCAAGGAATTCCCATCTCAGTGACGGTTGAGGGTGCGAATATTATGACACGGAATCTATTAATTTTTGGTCAAGGTTCTATGGCATGTCATCCATTTATTCGCGATGAGTTTTACGCCATTTCAAACGGCGATAAAGAGGCCTTTCATACTTTAATTTGGAATCATATCAGTTACAGTCTGCGTCGCTTTGCAAAAGCGATGTCTAGTGCGTGGACGTTTGGACTTTTTCTTCCTGCGCCGAAAAAAACGCTGAAACGATATTATCAACACGTAACGCGTTTAAGTGAGGCTTTTGCGTGGATGGCCGATTTATCGCTTCTTGTTTTGGGCAGTGATTTAAAGCGCAAAGAGCGTTTGTCAGCACGTTTAGGAGACGCCATGTCTCATCTTTATCTTGCCATGGGTGTATTACGTGCGTTTGAAGAGCGTGATGCACATCCAGAAGAACAAGTGCATGCAGAATGGGCTTTGCAGTATTGCTTTTATCAGACAGAAAAAGCGTTGCTTGAATTATGCAATAATTTTCCTAATCGATATTTTGGATTGAAAATGCGCTGGTGTGTTTTCCCTTTTGGTTCAAGATGTCGTTATCCCAGTGATAAATTATCTCATCAGTTAGCACGGTTGATGACACACAATAATAATTATCGTGATATGTTGAAAAAAGGAGTGTACTTGTCTGGCGTGAAAGAGGAGCCGGTTGATCGTGTAGAGTTAGCTTTTCAGGCGATTCTCGCGAATGATGCATTATTAAAGAAAATTCGACGCGAGAAAAAACTTAACGCATCGACGCTGCGAGAAGGGTTACAGCAGTTGGTCGAAGAAAAACGTATCACGACGGAAGAGATGACGCGCGTGATAGAGGTTGAAAAAGCGCGTTGGGATGCAATTTTGGTCGATGAGTTTGAGTATGAATCTATGAAACATAAGACATATGAGTCGGTGATTGGACGATATCCAGATCCGTTTGTAGAGGAGGTTTAAATGTTTGTACCTAGTCGAGAGGCTGTAGAATCATTACTGAAATTGACTGAATCTTGCATAGAAGGCGCAGCGTATTTCTGTAAGAGATTTCAAAAAATAGTGGTCGACCAGAAACTGATGGATCAGTATAAAGGTTTTTTAGCGGCACTGAATCAGAATTTTCTTGCGACGGTCAAAGAGCAATATTCCATAACAGCGAATCCTATGGCTGGCGAAACCGTGCCTACATCACGAGAGGCTGCAGTGAATGCGCAACGTGTACATATGCCACATACAACAGAGGGCGCTTTGACATTCAATATTATTAGTCAACCTGGTGGTAAGATTGACAGGTCATATCAACGGACTGATGGCAAAGCTGCATCTCATGAGAGTTATGCGTATCTTGATTTTTTGTTCCAACAGTGGATGGTTAAAAATAATATTGAAAGAAAAGGGGATATGATGTACGGATTTGATGCCGATGGCGGAAAAATAAATCTTTCTGCAGATGATTTAAAAAAAAGAATGGCCGATCCAGAGAAAGGGTTTGGGAAATATGTTAAAGAAGAAACAAGTGGTCGTTATGGTATTGAGCAAGTCACTACATCAATAGCAGTTGCTCCCTCAAAATCAGCGTCTGAGCAAGAGGAACCAACAGCACCTGGAGCAGATGTTGCAGCCAGTGGTGGCGGTATGCGGGGTGGTTAGGATGTGGTTTTATAGGGTTTGCCGCTAAGCACGATCAAAAAATCGCTTAAACTCGATGAAGATATTGTAAGCGCTCTGGTGTCCCAATATCTACCCACGTACCGGTATAGAGTTCGCCACTGACTTTTTGTTGTTGTGCCCATTGGCGTAGTAATGGGCCGAGTGAAAATCGTCGAAACGTTTCTTTTGCAAACCACGCAGGGTGGTAAGATGCAATTCCTGAGAAAATGAGTTGTGGGTTGTCAAGGTTGAGTAGCCCTTCTTTTGATAATCCAAAATTACAAGCGCGCTGAAGATCGGACTGTGGCACTAAAACAAGATGTGCCGCAAGCGTAGGGTGAGGTGATGGAAGTATTGAAAAATCATAATCAGTATAGATATCTGCATTGACCGTGATAAACGGCTCTTTGGGAAGATGTGGTATCAGCGTTAAGAGTGTACCGCCTGTTTCAAGCCCACCGGGTGGTTCCGGAAGATAAATAATATCGATATTAAATCGCGCGCCATGACCTACATGACGTTTGATTTGATCGCCTAGATAAGCATGATTAATAAAAATCTGCTCAATACCGGCTTGTTGTAGCTTCACAATATGATATTCAATGATGGGTATACCCGCGATTGGACAAAGTGCTTTAGGAATATGTCGTGTGATGGGATGAAGACGCTCACCACGTCCTGCTGCGAAAATAAGTGCTGATTTCACGCGGACTGTCTCTCTTGAAAAGCGGGTGTAATTTTCTTTTCAATGATCTCATAGAGTGTGTGAAAAGCGGGGTATTGCATTGCACATTGTTTTGTATAAGAGAGTACTAAGGGTAGATCGCTCAGGTAGTTTAGTTTATTGTCACGCAGATACAATCGGGAAAAAATACCCAATACCTTTAAATGACGTTGCAAGCCACACCAGTCAACACCCTGTTGAAATTCGTCAAAAGACCAATTGAATGTATTGGGGAGATGCTCATAAAAATATTTCATCCAGTTTTGTTGGTGTTCGTCTTTCCAATGAATATAACAATCTTTAATTAATGAGACTAAGTCGTAAGTAAATGGTCCTTTCATGGCATCTTGAAAATCGATAACACCGATGGTTAAGGTGTTATCTTTTCTGTCGGATGGATGAAGTATCAGCAAGTTTCTTGAATGGTAATCTCGATGTATAAAGCATTGTGGTTGATCGGAAAGATGTAGTGCGAGCTCCATAAAAAATGTTTGCAATTGTTTTTCTTCATGCGCATCGAGTGACACGTTCAGCAGTTTTTCTAAAAACCATGTCTTGAAAAGCATCATCTCTTGCAGCATATGTGCGGTATCAAATTTAGGTAACAACGGCTGGCGGGTTGGGCACTGTTGTATTTGGATGAGCGTATCCAGGCAGGCGGTGTAGCGCAGAGAAGCATTGTCCATGGTGAGATGTGTGGTCAGAAGCGTGTCACCTAAATCTTCAAGAAGCAAAAATCCTTCGATTGTGTTTTTAGCAATGATTTCTGGTGCGTGGATATTGTGTTTTCGTAAGACATCGCCAATCAACATAAAAGAGACGAGCCCTTCTTTTTCTGGGGGCGCATCCATGACAATATACGTATGTTGATGATCGGTTAAGCGATAATACCGTCTGAAGCTTGCATCACCTGCAAGTGCTGTGAGTGTGAAATCGCTTAACATTGGTAATTGTTTAAGCCATTCGTTCAGTGCGCTTTCTCGTTGAGACATGCTATAATCTCCGCCCATTTATGACATTCTTTAGAAATGAGATCATAAGGTATTTTTGTGATATTGAACATGCGTATCTATTTGAAATCGTTATGCATAGCAAATATATGGGTTGCGGCGATAGGATTTGCAGCACCATCAAATACGGTGCTGACAGTGCCTGCTGATACTTCACCTTTAACCGTCGAATCTATCGAGGCCTGTGTTATCCCTGCAGAAACACCGCTGACGGCAATGACCAGGCAGCGCATTAGTGATTGTTTGGGATGGGATGAGCATGTACGCGTTGGCTTGTGTCGCGGTAGATATCAAGATGCGCCCACTTTCTCAACAGCGCCACAAACAAAGCTTTCCGCAGATGAGGTATCATTTTATGTCGAAGGAGCGTCGCGACTGAAAGGGCATGTCGAGGTGAATACACCAGAACGTATTGTTACAGCTGAAACAGCAACATTATATCGTGACCCGAAGACGAAGCGTATCACGCGTGTTGTGTTATACGACAATGTTCATTTAATTGAAAAGAATCGTTCTATTTGGGCGAAAAAAGCAACTATTAATCCCTCAACATCTGCTGGAAATATTCGAGATGTGGTGTATCGTTTTGACACAGTGCATCGCGGTGCTGCAATGCCAGCATGGGGATTAGCGTCGTTGATAAAGCGTTTTAGTAATAAAGATATACTTTTAAAAAATGCCACGTACAGTACCTGCCCTCCTAAAAAACGAGACTGGAATATTGAGGCCCGCGAAATCTACATTTATGATGAGAAACAGGAGGGCCGCGCCAAAGATACTAAGCTACGTCTCCATGATGTGCCTGTTTTGTATATGCCATATTTCAGTTTTCCAACGTCAAAAGAGCGTAAGACAGGATTTTTAATGCCAATGTACGGTTATTCGAATATTGGCGGATTTGATTTTGCAGCACCTTATTATTTGAATCTTGCGCCAAACTATGATGCAACGCTTACACCACATGCGTATACGTTTAGAGGCGTGATGTTAAATGGTGAAGGGCGTTATCTCACATCAAATTCGATAGGGATGTTAAACGCGAGTATTTTGCCCGATGATAAGGCGTATCGAAATTTTTTGAATGTGAATAACGCACTGTTTCCTGGGTTAGCATCGCAATCGAATCATCGGTGGTCTGTATTATACCATGATGATACCTCGTTTACAGAAAATCTTTCTATGCATGTGAATGTTCAACAGGTGTCTGATAATTATTATCTACAAGATTTTAGCAGTAACCTTGCCGTGTTGACCGAAAATCAACTGAGAAAAGAAGGCACGTTGACGTATGTGAGTGAGCATTGGCAACTACAAGCGTTGGCGGAAGCTTATCAAACACTGAATCCTATTAATCAAGCGAATATCAGTCATATCTACGAACGCTTACCACAATTTATGGCACAAGGCTATTATGATGAGTTACCTTTAAATACACGTTTTAGTCTTGTGGGGCAATTTGATCAATTTCAATGGCCTGTGAATGACATTACAGTTCCTGAGGGGCCACGTTTTCATGTGAATCCGAGACTGGCAATAGATGAGCATGCTGCTTGGGGTTATTTTGTGCCAGCGGCGGAATTGGTTGAAAATTATTATCATATTAGCGCTGAAAGTTTAGGCCCGACGAAGAGCGTTAGCTATACGATACCGCGTTATAATGTAGATAGTGGTTTATTTTTTGAAGATAAAGCGACGTGGCATGGTTATACACAAACGCTAGAACCTCGGCTGTTTTATTTAAATGTTCCGTACCATAATCAATCAGAAGTACCCGCGTTTGATTCGGCGTATATGATTTTTACAGCGGATCAATTGTTTCGAATGAACCGTTTTTCAGGCCAAGATAGGATTGGGGATGCGAATCAATTGTCTTATGCGTTAACAACGCGATTTTTAGCAGATACAGGCGTGGAGAAGGCGCGTTTAACAGTAGGGCAAATTGCCTATTTCGCTCATCGGAATGTGAACTTATGCTATAATTCGCAAGGTCTTTGTCAAGACAACGCTTTGATGTTAGGCTATCTATCGCCGACGACGCATACCTCTCCTATCGCGACACAAGGGACGTATCGATTGAATTCGGCGTGGAGTGTTGTGGGCGACTGGGTGTTTGACCCGAATGTAAATGCAGCGAACAACGCTGATTTTAACTTTCATTATCAACCTGAAGTCAATCATATACTTCGTTTTGGATATTCTTATTTAGTGAATGGTAATATTTTTGCAGGGCGTGTTCATGAAGTTGGGCACGCGGCTCTTCATCAAGCAACAGCGAGTTATGCTTGGCCGTTCACGAATAGCTGGAGTGGATTAGGTGTTTATGGTTATAATTTGAGCGAACGTTATGACATGATGGCTTTTTTAGGATTTCAGTATGACAGTTGTTGTTGGGCTGTACGTCTTCTTGGTGGACGCGTGTATGATAGCTTATCGCCATTGACGCTAAAGCCTGAGTATAATAATAACGTTTATGTGCAAGTGTTATTGAAAGGTTTGGGTGCGGTGGGTAGCAGTGATCCTGCAAGCACGATTCAGAGTTATTTACCAGGATATGTTAATCAATTTCAGCACTAATTTGAGGAAGATTCGGATGCGTAAGCAGTTTTGTATAGCGGTAATGTTATACACATCATGGGCAATGGCGGCACCCTTAGATAAAGTGGTTGCGATAGTCAATAATGATGTCATTACAGCCAGCGAGTTAGATACACAAATTGAGATGGCACGCGAACAGTTGTTAGCCAGGAAAATGGAGGCACCGCCCCCTCCTGTGCTGCGTAAGCAAGTCTTAAATCATTTGATTGATGAGCAAATTGAGTTACAGCTTGCAAAAAATAATGATCTCAGTATTGATAATGTCGAATTAGATGAAACCATTGCAAAAATTGCGGCATCCAATCATCTTTCTCTAGATGAAATGCGAAAAGCAGTTGAGCAGCAGGGTACTGTTTATCAGATATACCGTGAGAGTATTCGTAAAGAAATGCTGATTAGTCGTATTCAACAGAGTGCAGTAGGCAAAGAAATTACGGTTTCCATGAAACAAGTGAATGATTATTTGAAATCCAAAGAGCATATCGCAACCACACCGCAAATGTTTCATGTACACAATATTGTAGTGCCTTTACCCGAAGAACCAACGACAGCACAGATTGCTAAAGCACGTGAAAAAGCATTGAAACTCATGCAAAAAATACAACAAGGTGCTGATTTTAGTCAAGTGGCGATTACGGAGTCTAGTGGGACTGATGCACTGGAGGGCGGCTCTCTCGGGGAGCGTCATTTAGCTGAATTGCCAGAGGTCTTTGCTGAGCAAGTCGTTAAAATGAATGTGGGTGACATCAGAGGACCATTGCGTACGGGGAATGGTTTTCAGATCATTAAGCTTGTTGCAATCAGCAATACAGAAGTACATCACGAGGTCACTAAAACACATGTTCGTCATATCCTTTTAAAACAGGGTGTGAATATGACTGAGGCTGAGGCAGATAGACAAATACATAATTTATATGAGCAATTAAAATCAGGAAAGGATTTTGCAGCGATGGCAAGGCAATACTCGCTTGATCATGCGAGTGCTGCGAAAGGAGGTGATTTGGGCTGGATGACTTCAGATGAGTTAGTCCCTTCATTCGCAGAAGCGATGAAAGATTTACCGTTACAGACCATCAGTAAACCCGTTAAAACACCTTTTGGTTGGCATTTAATTCAGGTGTTAGAACGGAAAACGGTAGATGACTCAGCCGCGTATCAACGTCAACAAGTGCGACAATTTTTATATCAGCGGAAATTCAACGAGGCTGTACAAAATTGGCAGCAACGTATGCGCGGTAGCGCATATATCAACATTATTGAAAAGGATTTAGCGTGAAGCCATTGTTGGTCACTTCTGGTGAGCCTGCGGGGGTTGGTCCGGATATTTGTTTAGCATTAGCATATACATTGTTTCCTGTCGTGGTGATGGGAGATAAAATACTGTTTCAAGCACGAGCAGAGCAATTAGGGTTGGACATCATATTTCGTGATTATGAAGTAGATCAAGTCATACTACCGCGACCGGGTGAGCTCGTCATATTATCACAAGAGACCTTCGGTGAGATTGTTCCAGGCCAACTCAATATCAAACACGCATCGAGTGTCATGAGGATGTTACATGAAGCATGTGAGCGTGTTTTAGCAAATGAATTTTCGGCATTAGTAACGGGACCTGTACATAAAAGTGTCTTAAATGAGGCGGGGTTTGTTTTTTCAGGCCACACGGAGTTTTTAAAAGAGCAATGTGGTGTACCCGATGTGGTGATGCTTTTAGCGAGCCCAGCCATGAAAGTAGCGTTGGTGACGACACATCTTCCGTTAAGGTGTGTGCCAGAAGCCATTACCAGCACTCGTCTTAGCACAGCAATTTCCATATTATATCATGCACTTCAATGTGATTTTGGTTTGAAGCAACCTAAAATCGCAGTGGCGGGGTTGAATCCACATGCCGGTGAATCAGGTTATTTGGGAAGAGAGGAAATAGATGTTTTCTCACCTGTTCTCACCTCTTTTCAACAAAAAGGCATGGTAGTGACCGGTCCTTTTCCTGCCGACACGTTATTTTCATCTGAGCATTGTGCTTTATACGACGTTTTTTTAACAATGTATCATGATCAGGGTTTACCGGTGATCAAATATGCGGACTTCGAGCGGGCCGTGAATGTAACATTGGGTCTTCCTATTGTGCGTACGTCTGTTGATCATGGCACAGCACTTTCACTCGCGGGTACTGGGAAAGCAAATCCATCCAGTTTAATCGAGGCGGTACAGCTTGCGTATCAAATTGCCGCTCGTAGGGAAGCCAATGTGTCAGAAAATTAGCATCATTGTTGCGATGGATGAAGCCGGTGGAATTGGCAAAAAGAATGCATTACTTTGCCATTTACCTGCTGATTTAAAATACTTCAAAGAAATGACACGTCATAAACCGATTGTCATGGGTCGTAAAACGTATGAATCAATCGGCCGACCTTTACCTGAAAGAGAGAATATTGTTTTAAGTCGCACGTTACAATCTTCACCAGGTATACGTGTTGTAACGTCAATAGAAGATGTTCTCAAATTGATGGGACCTGAAGTGATGATTATTGGTGGCGCTGAGATTTTTGAGCTATTTTTGCCTCGTGTCACGCATCTATATGTGACGCGAATCCATCATCGTTTTGAGGCAGATGTTTTTTTTCCAGCACTTGATGAGTCACAGTGGCAGATAGAAGCTAAGACGCTGTATATGAAGGATGAAAAAAATCCATATCATTTAACGTTTGAGATACAAAAAAGGGTTGACAAAGAATGAGAGATGAGTAGAATGCACACCACTTGCCCTGGGGGCGACGTTGCTTAAGAAGATAGAGACAAACTGTGTGGGCATTTTCGGATGCTTTTGAGTTGATAGTAAAGAGAAATAAGAGACGCGCAAGCGTCAAGTTAGGATTAAATTGAAGAGTTTG
>JAHFRX010000025.1 GCA_023266075.1 Legionellaceae bacterium
GTGCGCCAATGGTGAGCTCAGCCAGATCACGAAAAATAGCGCTTTGGTCGGTTACTTTTTGTTTTTGGCGTTGTTGAATAACACGTGACTCACCAAAAAACTGTGACTCGACCATGATCGAAAGGTTCGAGTCTAACAGCTCACTACCCATATTCATGGGCGTTATTAAAAGATTGATAGGATCCTGATGTTGCAAAAAATCATCCCAAGAAACATGTACCTTGGGTTCAATATGTGATTGTTTTAACAGCTCTAAAAATACTTCACGACGACCTGAGCTTTCAACACTCAATAAAAATCGTTTATGGGGTGTTTTAAGATGGTCTTTTAAATGCTGAAAAGGCTCTTTTGATTGTCTTAAAATGGGAAGAGGGATCGCCGCTGCAGTATGAAAATTAACAGCGCCTTTTTTCTCACTGTTTTCATGTAGAAATTGCACTTGCTGATGCGTATTGAGTAATTGTAAAAAAAGTTCGGGCGGTATAAAAATCTTTTCAGGTGATAATAAAGGACGACATCTATCATGACGATATTCATTGAAACGTATGTTGACTTCTTTGTAAAAGCGATCGACTTCGATACGCACATCGTCAATCCGGCACAACGTTGTGCTAGCCGGTAAAAAATCAAAAATTGTTGCTGCCTGCTCAAAAAAGAGGGGTAAGTAATATTCAATACCATTGGGATATTGACCATCACTCACACTGGTATAAATTGAACAAGCGCTCGGATTTCCTGAAAATTCCTCACGAAACATTTTCCTAAACTGTGTGATACTGGTTTCATTCAGCGGAAATTCACGTGCTGGTAAAATATAAATTTGTGATATTTTTTCAATAGTGCGCTGTGTTTCCGTATCAAAGCGTCTTAGACTGTCAATGCAATTGTCAAAACACTCTATGCGAAATGGTGAGTCATGCCCCATCGGAAATAAGTCGATCATTCCACCGCGAATAGCGAATTCACCATGCTCAAGAACTTGATTGACTGCACGATAACCTGCATCGATAAGATCTTTTCGAAAGAGCTCAAAATCAAGGCGCTGCCCTTGTTTCAGCAAGAGTACATGTTGTGTTAAAAAAGACTTTGGGCATAGACGATGTAGTAAAGTGCTGACGGCAGCAATGACTATTAGTCCTTTTTGTGCCGTTTTGCCTTCGACGTGTTGTTGAAGAAGCGCGTTTAATGTTGAGAGGCGCTCTGAAATAATATCTTGATGTGGTGAAAAGTGATCGTAAGGCAAGGTTTCCCAATCAGGAAACAGATACAGCGCTTCATGATCATTGAGAAAAAATGCCAATTCAGCTTGAAGCTGATATGCAGTGGCATAGTCTTGTGTAATCACAAGCTTTACCCCTGATGTTTCTTGGCAAAATTGAGCTAAAGCAATGGACAAGCTGCAACCATGCAATTGTCCAAAAACAGTTTTCTTTTGAATATTTTGAGGTAGCGAAAAGACAGCTTGCACTTATTTCATATTCCTTAACACATATTGCAGAATACCACCATGTCGATAGTATTCGAGCTCGTTTGCGGTATCAATGCGACAAATGAGCGGAACCGTTGTCGTTGTACCATCATCTCGCTCAATGATTGCATTTAAAATCGCTCCTGCTGCGAGTTTATCGTCTACTACGATACTGATGCGTTCACTGCCCGTCAAATTTAAAGTTTTCCGTGTTGTTCCTGACTCAAATTGGAAAGGTAATACGCCCATCCCAATTAAATTTGAACGGTGAATACGCTCAAAGCTTTGCGTAATCACCGCTTTTACGCCTAATAAAGTCGTGCCTTTAGCGGCCCAATCACGTGAGGAGCCAGTTCCGTATTCTTCACCTGCAATAATGACCAGCGTTTGTGCATCAGCTTGATAGCGCATCGCTGCATCATAAATTGACATCACTTCATTGGTTGGCACAAAACGTGTGACACCACCTTCGATATCTGGCGTCATTTCATTTTTAATACGGATGTTGGCAAAAGTACCACGCATCATCACTTCATGATTCCCACGACGTGAACCGTACGAGTTAAAATCTTTTACCTCAACGCCTTTAGATTTTAAATATAATCCTGCAGGTGAGTTCGGTTTAATGGCGCCTGCAGGAGAGATATGATCTGTCGTAATTGAGTCTCCAAGTAATGCTAAGATATATGCTTTTTCAATGGGTTGAATGGGTTTAGGCGTAGCACTTAAACTTTTGAAAAAAGGTGGGTGTTGGATATAGGTAGAATCCTCATCCCAAGCATACGTTTGACCGCCTCCTGTATGGATGGCCTGCCAATCTGCATCACCTTTAAAGACATCGCTATATTCTTTACGAAACATATTACTGGTAACGTTTTCTACAGCCTCTGCAATTTCTTTTTGACTCGGCCAAATATCTTTTAAATAAACGGGTTGGTTGTTTTTATCGGTGCCAATCGGCGCTTTACTTAAATCAATGCAAACTGTTCCAGTCAATGCATAAGCAACAACGAGTGGTGGAGAGGCAAGCCAATTTGCTCTAACTTGTGGGTGTACACGCCCCTCAAAATTGCGGTTACCTGAGAGGACCGAGCAGACGACAAGATCATTATCAGTGATACAATCTGCAATTGGTTCTGGTAATGGTCCAGAATTGCCAATACATGTGGTACATCCATAACCCACTAAATCAAAGCCTAATTGATCAAGATAAGTCTGTAAGCCTGCGTGTTTTAAATAGTCGGTTACAACTTTTGAGCCAGGTGCAAGAGATGACTTTACCCATGGCTGTCGTGTTAATCCTTTTTCCACCGCTTTTTTGGCAAGTAAGCCTGCAGCCATGAGTACACTTGGATTTGACGTATTTGTACAGCTCGTAATAGCGGCAATCACGACATCACCATGATGCAATTTGAAATCTTTGGATGACACA
Source organism: Legionellaceae bacterium (assembly GCA_023266075.1). Taxonomy (GTDB): domain Bacteria; phylum Pseudomonadota; class Gammaproteobacteria; order Legionellales; family Legionellaceae; genus JAGVJT01. Next base: position 2,901 of record JAHFRX010000025.1, read on the forward strand.
TTAAAGGCTGTTGTTTTCTCATTTCCTTTATGCGATTGTTTAAGAAACGTATCGAACTCTTGTGGAAGCGTCGTGAGATTCACTTTATCTTGTGGACGTTTAGGTCCTGCAAGCGAGGGTTCAACTGTGGATAAGTCGAGTGACACAGCATCTGTAAAGATAGGATCTGAAGCCGTTTCGTCATACCATAAGCCCTGTGCTTTAGAATACATCTCTACCAGTTTAATGGTGTGATCATCACGTCCGGTTAAGCGTAAGTAACGTAGTGTCTCAGCATCAGTAGGGAAGAAACCGCATGTTGCACCGTACTCAGGCGCCATATTGGAAATCGTTGCGCGATCGGCCAAAGTAAGCTCAGCAAGGCCTGGTCCATAAAATTCAACAAATTTACCGACGACGCCTTTTTTACGAAGGATTTGTGTCACGGTAAGTACAAGATCAGTCGCCGTAATCCCTTCATTGAGTTTGCCGGTGAGCTTAAAACCAACCACTTCAGGAATCAGCATGGAGACGGGTTGCCCAAGCATTGCAGCCTCTGCTTCAATACCGCCTACACCCCAACCTAAAACGCCCAAGCCATTCACCATGGTGGTATGCGAATCAGTTCCCACTAACGTATCAGGATAAGCGTATGTTTTACCGTCATCATCACTATGCCAGACGGTTTTTGCCAGATACTCTAAGTTCACTTGGTGACAAATACCCGTGCCTGGTGGAACAACGTGGAAATTTACAAATGCTTTTTGTCCCCAGCGTAAGAATTCATAACGCTCTTTATTACGTTGCATTTCAATGGCTGTGTTTTCACGCATGGCATCGGGCGTCGCAAATTTATCAACCATGATGGAATGGTCAATGACCAAGTCAACCGGTGACAGTGGAGAAATTTTTCCAGGATCTCCGTTCATTTGGACAATCGCATCACGCATTGCGGCAAGATCAACCACAGCAGGAACGCCGGTAAAATCTTGCATAAGAACGCGCGCAGGTCGATATGCAATCTCATGTGTTGATTTTCGTGTTTTTGTCCAATGGGCAAGTGCTTTAATATCTTCGATGGTTACTGTTTTTCCATCTTCAAAACGCAGTAAATTTTCAAATAATACTTTAAGCGAATAGGGGAGTTGCGAAAGTCCCTGAAAATGTGTTTGCTCAGCACTTTTGAGACTATAGTAATGGTAAATTTTATCTTCAATTTTCAGTGTCTGTAACGTTGCATAAGTATCTTGGCCAACTTTCATTTTTAGCCCCTTTAAAGTGCTTTATAAAAAACGAAATGATAGCTCAAAATCGTTACTTTTTCTACGTCATGATTGACATAAAGCGTGATATTTAAATGTGAGCAAGATTACCTTTCAACTCAAGCCAGGCCTTTCTGTCTTGCGCACGTTTTTTGGCAAGTAGCATATCCATGATGCGCATGCAATGTACTTCATCTTCGAGTGTTAATTGTATAAGGCGGCGCGTGTTTGGGTCCATGGTGGTTTCGCGCAATTGAATCGGGTTCATTTCACCTAACCCCTTGAATCGTTGGACATTGATTTTTCCTTTGCTGGTGCTGGAAAGCGTTGTGACCAGCGTATTTTTTTCTTCATCATCCAGAGCATAGTGCACGATTTTACCGGCGTCAATTCGGTATAATGGCGGCATAGCAACATAAACATGTCCAGCCTGGATGAGACATTTAAAGTGACGCAAAAATAAAGCACACAAAAGCGTGGCAATATGCGCACCATCTGAATCTGCATCAGCAAGAATGCAGATCTTTCCATAGCGCAATCCACTCAAATCCTCAATACCAGGATCTACGCCAAGAGCGACCGAAATATCATGAATTTCTTGAGAGGCGAGGACTTGAGACGAATCCACTTCCCAAGAATTGAGGATTTTTCCACGCAGAGGAAGAATCGCTTGAAATTCTTTGTTACGCGCTTGTTTTGCTGAGCCACCAGCAGAATCACCTTCTACGAGAAAAAGCTCAGATTGATTAATATCAAGCTGCGTACAATCGGCAAGTTTACCAGGTAAAGCAGGGCCTTGATGGATACGTTTACGTGCAACTTGTTTGGATTGACGTAATCGCTTTTGTGCACGTTCAATCACCATTGATGCAATTTGTTCACCATGGGTGCGGTGTTGATTTAACCACAATGCAAATGCATCTTTACAAGCGAGGCTTACAAAAGACGCCATAGAACGTGAACTTAAACGCTCTTTCGTTTGGCCTGCAAACTGAGGTTCTTTCATTTTCACTGACAAGACGTACTGACAAGGCTCCCAAAGATCATCTGCACTTAATTTCACCCCGCGTGGCAGAAGATTTCGTAACTCACAAAACTCAGACAATGCTTCAAATAGCCCGGCGCGTAATCCATTAACGTGTGTTCCACCCTGAATCGTGGGGATAAGATTCACATAGCTTTCAGTGAGCACCGGCGGGCTATTCGGTGTCCATGCCAGCGCCCATTCGACAGTCGCATCGTCAGTTTTAAACGCTCCCATCAATGGCTCATCAGGAAAGTATTCTTCTGTTAAGGATTGGCGAATATAATCAACTAAACCGTTTTCATAGCACCAATGCAATGTTTCATTGGCAATTTTATTGACGTATGTCATCGATAGTCCAGGACATAAGACCGATTTAGCACGTAAAAGATGTATCAATGATTTTGTGGCAATTTTCGTGCTGTCAAAATAATGTGCATTTGGCCAAAAGCGAATGACTGTACCGGTATCGCGTTTTTTTGTGGTTCCTGTTTCATGTAATTCAGTGACTTTTGCACCTTGCTTAAAAGCCATGTGATAAATGATCCCGTCACGTTTAATTGTCACATCAAGATGATCGGATAATGCATTGACAACAGAAACACCCACACCGTGTAATCCACCTGAAAAAGTATAATTTTTATCAGAAAATTTAGCACCCGCATGAAGACGAGTCATGATAACTTCGACACCACTTAAACCTAATTGAGGATGCTCATCAATCGGCATACCTCGTCCATTATCTTCTACTTCAACTGAGCCATCTTCATGCAAGGTTACAGTGACGTGGGTTGCATATCCTGCGAGAACCTCATCAACTCCATTATCGATCACTTCTTGAGCAAGATGATTGGGTTTTGTTGTATCAGTGTACATTCCTGGTCGGCGTTGCACAGGCTCTAAACCACTCAATACTTCGATTGCCTCTGCTGTATATGTTTGTGTCATGCTTGATAAGTTATCCACGCTTTAATCCAATGAGTGTACCATTGCATTGATTGCTCTGGAACAGGATACTGTGATAAAACATACCTAATCTCTCTTTGTTTGTGTGTTATCTTGAATCTTGACGTACAGCAAAATAAATTTCGCGCACTCAACGATTGGTTTTTGACGCCACAAGGTCAATTTGTGCAAGAAGCAATAAGCGCTAAAATTCTTGCTGTAAAAGATCGTTTGCGCGGCACAACAATGCTACAACTTGGATCGTGTGGTGAGAATACCTGGTTAAAAGGTTTATCTTTTCGACGTCAGTGGTTGCTGAGCCCTCGTTTTGAAGACGCTCATGCATCACTCATATCTTCGGTTGAAATGCTCCCTTTTGAGCGAGCAAGCGTAGATTGTGTCATTGCACCCTTGACCATGGAATTATGCGCACCCGAAAAACGAGTCATTTATGAAATAGATCGAGTTTTAAAACCGATGGGGCACATTATTTTTATTGGTATCAATCCGATTAGTCTTTGGGGCTTATTTTTAAAATGTGGGTTTATTGAGCATTTTAGTTCTTTTAAAACAACGCTCACGTCATCACTCTCTCTAAAGCACGTGATGCTGAATCAAAATTATCGTTTAAATTCATTAGAAACGTTTTGTTATGTGCCACCCGTTAAATCAACGACAGCGCTCTTAAAATTACGTTTTTTAAATGAAATAGGAAAAATGATTATTTTAAGCCCCGCTGGATTCTATTGTTTAGTTGTACAAAAATATCAATATGCAACACCTAAACTCGCAGCATATAAAAAGCAATCACGTATAAGAATTCAAGAGCCGGCTAGCGTCTTTAATCTTTTCCATCGATATTGAAAAATATCCTCCACGGAGAGCAGGGGAAGCTGGTGCTCTCTTGCATAATCGGCGAGTTGGGGTAATTTTTTCATGGTGCCATCATTATTCATTAATTCGCATAAAACAGCACTTGGATTAAGACATGCGATATTCATGAGATCAATACTGCCTTCAGTATGACCACGTCTTTCTAAGACACCATTCGTTCGTGCTATCAAGGGAAACACGTGCCCTGGTTGACTTAAATCCTGGATCGTACTTTCTTGATGTATTGCTGTCTGAATAGTCATCCAACGGTCGTGTGCAGATACACCCGTGGTAATTCCTTTCTTGGCTTCAATTGAAATGGTGAAAGCCGTTTGATATGGGCTAGTATTTTTAAGCACCATCGGTGCTAGTGAAAGACGATCTGCTTTTTCTTCTGTTAAACATAAGCAAATGATTCCGCTGCAATCTTGAATCAGTTGATTAACGTCTTCAATAGAGATCTTTTCAGCAGAAAAGATTAAATCGCCTTCATTTTCCCGATCTTCGTCATCCACTAAAACAATGCCTTTTCCGGCATGTAATGCATGACAAGCTGATTCCACGCGTTTTGCGTAAGTGTGTCCGAATAATTCTAAATATGACATTCCTATATCCTCAATTCAAATGGACATAGGGCGACAAAAACAGCGTTTGGCTCATAAACCTAGACTGATAAATGCTTCTTTTATCCGGACTATGACCGTCGGCTCTGGAATCAAACCAGATCTGCTGACCTCTCCACCAGAAGAGCGCTCGTGGGCTATACCACCGGTGGGGACTTCCACCCCGCCCCGAAGATTAAGTTGGTGATTTTTACAAAATTTTTAAAATAAATCAAGCGCATGGATTCAAACAATTAAGCTTCATCTTCCCAGCTTAATGTTCCACCCGCTTGATATTCGATAACGCGTGTTTCAAAGAAGTTCTTTTCTTTCTTTAAATCAAGCATTTCACTCATCCAAGGGAATGGATTTTTAGCACCTGGATATTGCTCAGCCAATCCAATTTGCGCAAGACGTCTGTTGGCAATGAAATATAGATATTCTTCGAACATCTCTGCATTCATACCTAAAATACCATTTGGCATCGTGTCTTTAGCATATTGATACTCCAATTTCACGCCCTGACGCACTAAGTCTATGATTTCTTCTTTAAACTCAGCAGTCCACAAGTGTGAGTTTTCAATTTTGATTTGATTAATCACATCGATACCAAAATTCATGTGCATAGATTCATCGCGAAGAATATATTGAAATTGCTCAGAAGTACCCACCATTTTATTTCGACGTCCCATTGAAAGTACTTGGGTGAAGCCGACGTAAAAGAAAATACCTTCAAAAACCACGTAGAAAGCAATAAGATCTCTGAGTAATCGTTGATCATTGACAGGCGTGCCTGTGTGGAAAGATTCATCACCTAGACTTTGTGTAAAAGGAAGTGCCCATGCCGCTTTTCTAGAAACCGCTGATACTTCACGATACATATTAAATATCTCTGCTTCATCCATGCCTAGACTTTCAATGATATATTGATAAGCATGCGTGTGTAAGGCTTCTTCGAATGCTTGTCGTAGTAAATATTGTCGGCATTCTGGATTGGTAATATGCCGATAGACCGCTAAAACAAGATTATTGGCAACCAGAGAATCTGCTGTTGAGAAAAATCCCAAGTTGCGTTTGATAATCATGCGCTCATCTTCGGTGAGGCCATTAGAGCTGTTCCATAATGCTAAATCGGCACTCATGTTAATTTCATTCGGCATCCAATGGTTTGCACATGCTTTTAGATATTTATCCCAAGCCCAAGGATATTTAAAAGGTACTAATTGGTTTAAATCAGCTCGACAGTTGATGATTTTTTTATCATCAACCTGAATACGAGCGGCACCTATTTCAATCAATTCAAGACCTGTTGCGCCAGATGGGGCGGGTTTGAGGATTGTCGGGGCATCAAGAGTTGCCATGGTCATGTTATATCTCCTTACTTATTGGCATGCTTCACAATCTGGATCGATAATCGAGCACACTTTGGGTTCATCAAGTTTAACAGCATTCAGCGTATGATCATGTACAGTCGATTTTTCAGCATTTGTGGCACCCAAACTACGTAGATAATAGGTTGTTTTTAAACCACGTAGCCAAGCTAGTCGATATAAATCATCTAGCTTTTTACCAGAGGGCTGTGCCATGTAAATGTTGAGTGATTGTGCTTGATCAATCCACTTTTGACGACGAGAAGCGGCTTCTACAAACCATTCTGGAGCAATTTCAAACGATGTCGCATAACGCGCTTTTAGTTTTTCCGGAATTCGATTGATAGGTTGTACGCTACCATTAAAATATTTTAAATCATTAATCATCACTTCATCCCACAAATTAAGTGCTTTTAAATCAGCGACTAAATATGGATTAATGACAGTAAACTCACCCGATAAATTCGATTTGACATAAAGATTTTGGTAGGTGGGCTCAATGGATTGTGAAACAGCACAAATATTCGAAATTGTCGCTGTGGGCGCGATGGCCATTACGTTCGAATTTCGCATGCCTTGCGTTCTCACTTTGACGCGCAATGATTCCCAATTAAGCTGTTGCGAACGATCTTGTTCTAAAAATTGACCACGTGCTTGTTGTAAAAGGTTAATTGAGTCAATGGGTAAGATACCTTTGCTCCAGAGCGAACCTTCAAAACTTGAGTATTTTCCTCGCTCTTTGGCAAGATCTGTAGAGGCTTCAATCGCATAATAACTCACAAGTTCCATTGAACTATCTGCAAAATGAACAGCTGCTTCAGAAGCATATTCAAGATTTAAACAATACAGTGCGTCTTGAAAACCCATCACGCCTAAGCCAATTGGGCGATGTTTCAAGTTAGCGTTTCTTGCTTGTGGGACAGAATAATAATTGACGTCAATCACATTATCTAACATGCGAATAGCCGTACGTACCGTTTGTCTCAATTTTTCTTTATCAAGTTGTCCATCATTAAGATGAGCCGGCAAATTGATACTACCCAAATTACAAACAGCAATTTCTTCAGCCGAGGTGTTTAAAGTAATCTCTGTGCATAGATTAGAGCTATGAACAACGCCAGCATGTTGTTGTGGTGAACGGATATTGCATGGATCTTTGAAAGTGATCCATGGATGCCCTGTTTCAAAAAGCATGGATAGCATTTTGCGCCACAACTTCGTTGCTGAAATAACTTTAAAATTATTAATCTTTCCTTTCTCAACTTGGCGCTCATAATTTTGGTACAGTGCTTCAAATGCTTTACCATAACTGTCATGCAACCCAGGCACTTCGTCTGGTGAAAAAAGTGTCCAGTTACCATCTTCATGAACACGCTTCATAAATAAATCAGGTACCCATAACGCAGTATTCATATCATGCGTACGGCGTCTATCATCTCCTGTATTTTTACGTAACTCCAAAAACTCTTCCACATCGCGATGCCAACACTCAAGATATGCGCATACAGCACCTTTGCGTTTGCCACCTTGATTCACTGCAACTGCGGTTGCATCGGCAACGTTTAAGAAAGGAACAACACCTTGAGAACGACCGTTGGTTCCTTTGATATGAGCACCCATGGCACGCACAGAAGTCCAATCATTACCGAGACCACCAGCAAATTTTGAGAGTAGGGCGTTATCTTTAATTGCACTGTAAATGCCATCTAAATCATCAGCTACAGTGGTTAAATAGCAGCTTGATAATTGTGGACGAACTGTTCCTGAATTAAAGAGTGTTGGTGTGGACGCCATGTAGTCAAACGACGACAATAGCAGATAAAATTCTATGGCCCTATCTTCTTTTTTCTCTTCGCGAACGGCAAGCCCCATCGCAACACGCATAAAAAAGGCTTGTGGCAATTCGTAACGCGTATTTTTTTCATGAATAAAGTATCGGTCATATAGCGTCTGCAAACTTAAATAAGAAAACTGCATATCGCGCTGAGGTAGTAATGCACTACCTAATTTTTCTAAATTAAAACTACTCAACAATGGGTCCATCAATCCTTGCTTAATTCCGTGGTTTACATAAGCTTTGAAATAAGTAGGATAGAAAGATGTCATTTCATCAAACGTTGCATTTTGACGTAAGTGTAAATGCCCTAAGGCTTCAGCACGTAAGCTATCAAGCAAGAGACGTGCGCTAACATAGGTATAATTAGGTTCCCGTTCAACCATCGCACGAGCAGACATAATCAATGCTTTGTGAACATCACTTAATTTAGCAAGATTAAAGAGATTACGTAGCGCATCTTTAATAATGAGGTCGGCTTCAACATGTTTTAACTCACGACAAGCTTCATGCACAATGGTTTGAACTCTTGCAATATCTAAAGGTTCAACATCGCCATTGGGTAGCGTGATAAGAAGTGCTTTAGGATCACTTGTGATTTTTTTGGTTTCAATCTCACGTGCTTTGCGTCGCTCTTCACGATACAAGACATAAGCACGTGCAACTTTATACTGTCCTGTACGCATGAGTGCCAACTCAACTTGATCTTGAATATCTTCGATGTGAATCGTTCCACCTGTTGGCAATCGTCGTTCAAAAGTCCGCGTCATCTGGCGTGTTAATTCATCAATTTGCTGATAAACACGGTTGGAGCTTGCGGCATTGCTCCCTTCAACAGCGATGAATGCTTTTGTGATGGCAACTTTTATTTTATTTTCATCATATCGTAATACTTTGCCATTTCGTTTGATTGTTTTTAAGAGCCCAGGAAGATGAGCAATAAATTCAGCATCTGTTTCTAACGCATCATGCATGGGTTCAATAATTTCTGACATGGATCCTCCGCAAATAATCAGACAAAAAGTGTCTGAAGTGATGTAATCAACAACAACGTCCTGCAGCTGCTAAAAACACAACATATAGTTAATAATACATCTACCATCACAATATAATGTGTTATGAGAAAAATGGCAAGAGAATAGATTGGGAATATCTTGTGGATAAAGTGTGTGTTTTGTGTGGATCAAATTCTTTTACATTAACTTAACAATTAATTGCTCAAAAGATTCGCTTTCACAATGATTGCGTCACTGACTTCAGAAAAACCACGCGCCTTCACTTGGAAGTCATTAAAGTGCGCGAATAATTGACTTGAACTTCCACCATCGAGATTCAACGCATCTATGCAATTTAACGGCGATCTGCGCATAAGTTTTGCAAGACCTGTTGTCGTCATGGGTGTTCGGTCTGTGACTAATAAAATAACTTCTCCTGTTTTCGTAATCCCCAGCGCTGTTCGTTCTGCATGTCCTGGTTTTAGCGTAGGAATTTTGTTATGAATTAATAAACGCGGACCACTTTGAATCGCAAAACGCACATTGTTATCGTGGCGAAATTGTGAGTAGCGCACAATTGATGGATGATTATTTCGAATTTGAAAAATACCCCACCAACTGATTTGTTTGAGTTCGTTTGATGTTGCGTGTCGATTAATGCGTAGGCCTAAAGGATGAAATTGCTCATCAAAAAATCCGCCATTGATGGCGATTTGAGCGTTTTTTGTATCCGAAAATTGCTCAACGGTCGCGTGTGTTTTTTTTAAGTCCTTGGCACTTACAAGATCAAGCTCGTTCTGATTTAAATGAATACGAAAAACATGAATATGAGACCAGGGCGTTAGGAGTGTATTCGCCATATCTTGGTAGTCAACTCCTGGCGCTAGTGTTTTCCGAGCACTCACAGCCCTTCCAGAAGAGGAAAACAGAAATACAAGCATTAA
>JAHFRX010000160.1 GCA_023266075.1 Legionellaceae bacterium
CGCAGAATTAAGCACGGTGGTGCAAGTCATCATACAGCAGCTTAAGACGAAAAATGTAGAGGGCAAGTGATCATATGATTAAACGACTGAGTACCATCACTTTTTGTTGCGTCCTGTTGACCGCTTGTGCGATGTCTTCGCAGCCATCGGTTTGTCATACGCCTGATGTAACTGCCTGTCGTGCGGCCATCACAGAGCAGCACTTGGTGACGCAATTAAACGAAGCCCATGTGAAAGTGTTTACAGAGGGCGATTATATTCGTGTGATTATACCAACGCAGGCGCTATTCAATGCTGATATGCTGACATTGTCTGCCAATGGTGCAATGGTTTTAAATGAGGTGACCGCTTACTTGCAACATCAGCCCAAATTGACAATTCAAGTGGCGGCTTACTTAAATCCGCGATCTTCAAACAATATTACGATGAATCTCACGCAGCGCGAAGCCTGGGTGGTAGCGCGCTATTTGGTGCAGCAGGGTGTTGATACTCGGTTGATTTATGCAGATGGTTTGGGCCAAGCAGCTCCCGTGAGCACAACGCATTCTGTCGATAATGATCGCATTGAGCTGCATTTGCGAACTTTCAACTCGGCCCCCAAAATAAACCCGATTGATTACTGAGGTTTTTTGTAACTGTTCGTGCGCCAAGCAAAGCTTGGCTTATCTTACAGGTGAAAGTCCTGTCGTAGAAGGGAAACTGATCCCACTGCGTAGCGAGTCTTGCGTCAATGGAGGTAACGAAGTTAACGAAGCGTAGACAGCGAAACTGGCGAGCCGAAACTCGCAACGCAAGAGTGAACGTTGTTAACCTCGAAATACAAAATTGTGAGAGCAGATGGGGTGAATAGCCCAGCAAGCAACAGAGAGATACGGGAGCTAAATCAGGAAGCCTGTATCTCTCTCTCACCGGGGTCTCAGACGTCAGCGAGCCAGTAGAGATAAGGCCAGGAACTTGGGAAGTCCATTCATTCCTGCAAGGAACGGCAGTATAGAAGCCGAGAGGTGAAAAGACGGATGAGTGGATGACGGAGTCAGCCGTAGTAGTGATGAAGCGAGTAACGATCGTGGAGCAAAGGGCTGGCAGAGAGTGATAGCAAACGAGGGAAACTTATGGCCGTACTCACAGCATGCGGTAAACAGAAGACAACGAGACTTGAATGCATAAGCAGGCGGGCAATTCACAGAAAAGACACGGTGTTCAATAACATTGGATATGCGATCGATCTGGATTTGCTTCGTGAATGTTATCATGAGCTGGATGGAAAGAAGGCGATTGGTATAGATGGCGTTACAAAAGAAATTTACGGAAGAAACTTAGAAAATAACTTGCAAGATCTTCTAACGCGAATTCGTAAATGCGCATACAAACCTCAAGCATCACGTGTGGTTGAGATCCCGAAAGAAGATGGAAGCACGCGTCCATTGGCGATCTCTTGTTTTGAAGACAAGATTGTTCAATTAACTGTGTCAAAAATTCTAACGATGATATACGAACCACAATTCCTTCCCTGTTCGTACGGATACAGAGAAGGAATCAACGGACATGAGGCATTGCGTGCTTTGATGAAACACAGCAATCAATTTTCAAACGGAGCAACATTAGAAATTGATCTTCGAAAATATTTCAACACAATACCCCATGATAAATTACAGGGGATATTGGCGGCGAAAATTTCGGATAAACGATTTCTAAAACTCGTTGAAAAATTGATTCGAGCTCCTGTGATGATAAACGGAAAATCGGAGTTAAACATACTCGGATGCCCACAGGGGTCGATCGCGTCTCCAATTCTATCGAATATTTATTTGCATTATGTGATCGACAGCTGGTTTGCAGAAATTAGCAGAAGACACCTAACAGGTAAAGCGAAGATGGTAAGATTTGCAGACGATATGGTGTTCGTGTTTCAAAGAAGCGAAGATGCGGAGAAATTTTATAAGGTACTTCCCAAACGATTAGAGAAATACGGATTGAAATTGCACGAAAATAAATCGAACCTATTAAAATCTGGCAGCAAGGAAGCTGAAGCCGCAGAGAAAAGAGGCGAGCGTCTCCTGACATATAAATTCCTAGGATTTCTATGTTACTGGGGAAAAAGTAGAAACGGATGGTGGAGATTAAAATACAAAAGCCGTTCGGATCGGATGACAAGCAAGCTGAAAGAACTGCGAAAATATCTCAAGGAAAACCGGCACCAAGAAACGAAGACAATACTGGCGAGAGTGAAACGAGTGGTTGTTGGGTGGATAAATTACCACGCCATCTCAGACAACCAACGAAGAGTAAGTTCATTCATTTTAATGAGTAAACGATCACTTTTTAGTTGGATCAATCGCAAAGGAGGAAATCGGAAAATGAATTGGGCGACGTTTGGAAAAGTATTGAATGAAATGCGATACCCGCAAGGTTTCAAAACAACATCGATGTTCACCGCAAGCTAAATGATATAGCACTCTCGGGAGCCGGATGCGGGAAATCTGCACGTCCGGTTCTGAGAAGGGGGCGATTGAAGAAATTTGATCGCTCTACTTCAACAGCGTCTTTCCTAGAGGCCAACGGCCTCATACTCAAAAAAAGCCTGGGGTTAGGCGTATTCGCCGTAACCCCAGGTGGATTGTGTTATGCGGTGTAAGCACTGTAAGTGCGACTCTGATGCACCATGAGCCGCACTTACAGTGCTTTAAGAAAATGAGAATGCCGTACCTGGGGTTACGGCGAGTACGCCTAACCCCAGGCTCTTTTGGAGCATGAGGCCGTTGGCCTCTAGGAAAAAATCGCTGAACAGTTACAATTTATCTATCAAAAGTAAATTTCGTTTTGGTTTTTTTGACTTAACCGAAGCAGATTTTATAGCGATTACCAGCAGTATGGGGTTGTATTATTGATCTCAATAAAGAATATTCGTTGAATCATTATTCTCTGTTTAATTCAGAAAAAGTTTGAGCATGTTCCATGAGCCAAGCATGCGATTCATCTGCTTTATAAAATTCTGTGATTGTGTAATCAGTGTAATATTTTTCTTTGATAAATGGATCCGATTGTATAATTGTTTTAACATCATTTTGTGATATAGCCTCAATGATGAGTACTGCACCAGAGTCATCTGCGAATGGCCCGCATATCAGTAGATTACCAGATTTGTGTATTTATCTGAGATGGGCAATGTGCGCTTCTAATAAGCGCAGATCTAATTTAGCTGGGCTTTTATTTTTTAAAATGATAAGAAAAAATTTCATATTCGTTTCCTTGTTGGAAATTTAACATTCACAAACCCAACGCCAATAACAGCATTGTCAGTATAAATAACAGAAAAATATTAAGATAATGGCTGGGTCAAGTCAATGTATTTTGCGTTGCAGGGTATCGGCGCTTGTTGTTATTTCTGCTATAATACCGGGAGTTGAGTGTAATCAAACAAGGAAAGGTCACAGTAAGGTGTTTAAGAATGAAATGGGAGTGGATGTGAAGGGAAAATCTGCATTATTGGTGATTGATTTTATTAATGACATTGTTAATCTGGACAGTACAGTGGCTCCGAATGCTGCTTTCGTTGCGGAACACCAAGTGATCGCGCAGGCTAATAAGGCCATTGCTTGCGCGCGCGCAGTGAATATTCCGGTTGTTTTTATAAAGCTAGGGTTTTCCCAGGGTTACCCAGAATGCCCTAATCATTCTCCTATGTTTAGCGCAGTGAAAGAAAAAAATTTATTGCAGCTAGGTACTTGGAGTACTGCCTATCATCCCGAGTTAGATTTTAAAGAAGGCGATATCTCCATTGTTAAGCATCGTGTCAGCGCTTTTTATA